>JBKHDX010000171.1:0-10895 GCA_046541115.1 Spirulinaceae cyanobacterium
GTTATTTGTTTTGACGGCGGGTTTTATGACACAAAAATAAGGTCATAAACTTGGGACGATAGAACCGATTTTAAAAAAGGCTCAACGCTTTGCAGTTTTGCTCATTACAGCCCCAAAAAGTAAAATCAAGTTGCAAAGAAATTCATGAGTCATTAGTTAAGATAATAACTCTAAAATAACTCGCTCTAATCCTGCGACAACCCTGGCTAAACAATCGTAATTTACTTTATCGGGTGTGTCTTCGGATGTATGATAATAAGGATAGCGAAAAGGGGCAGTATCGGTAATCATTAAAGCCGGATAACCCACTTGCCAAAATGACCAATGATCCGACCATCCCACCCCCGAAATTCCATCGGGTAATGCCGTTCCTTCGGAGGGAAATTGGGTATGAGAACGAAACGATTTAACGACTCGTTTGATGAATTTTTGGGACGACAAATTACTCACAAAACTAATAAAATTCCCCGTCACCGGATAAATGTTATTTAACAAGCCAATGGGATATTGTTGGCTTCCCGGTTGATCGGAATAATAACCTATGGTTTCTAAACTCATCATCCCGATAATGTTTTCATTGAGACTGCGACAGCGACGGGCATAAACTAAACTGCCCATATTTTTAGTACAGAAAAATGGCGGTTCTTCGTTAACAAATGCCACAAAACGCAATGTTTTAGGAAACTGCCGCCCTTGAAATGCCCTTGCTAATGCCAACAATGCTACCACACCAGATCCATTATCATTTGCCCCCGGACTACCAACCACAGAATCATAATGCGCCCCAACTATCAGAATTTCATCGGCTTTTTCAGTACCGGGAATTTCAACTTCGATATTATTAAAGCGTCGGTTGTCAATGTCGTAGCCTTGAAATTTAACAGTATAGTCTGCGGCTTCTAAACAAGAAACTAAGAAATCTTCAGCCACTTGTAAATTCTCATACTGGCGATAATTATGTTCGCCAATTTCACCTGCAAAATACTCTAAATCTTGTTTTAAATCGAGGGACAATTGTTGTTCATAAGCAGTCAAAAGGGGTAACTGTTCCTTATAACTTTCTCCCGGCATTCCCAGAAACATAATTTTACATCCTAAATGTTTTGATTTCGGTCAGTCGTTGAGTGTATTTTACTGACGCTGACTCACCCGATAAACTAATTGTGAGTTTACTAATACAAAAAAATGCTCAAAGCGATCGCGACTTTATTCCTAATCCTACTCCTTAATAGCTGCAATCGTAACCCTGACACGACCACAGAAATACCCACCCCCGACGAAACCATAGCTGCAAGCCCTCCAGCAAGCCCGGCAAGCCCCGCAAATGGGGAATTAGGTCAAACTTGCACTAACAAACAAATTGGCTATACTATCGGCTATCCTGGAGACTGGAAAACCAATACCGGGGATGTGGTGGAGGCTTGTCAAGTTTTTGACCCCGATGTACCACAAATTCCCGAACAAACCGAAACTTTTGACGAAGCGGTATTTATCCGTCTTGCTCAAATTTCTCTAGAAAAAGTTACGGTTAAAAGCAACACGCAAACGGAATTATCTCGCGAAAAAACTTTGCTTAAAAATAATAAAACTGCCGTGGTTATTGAAGCTGAAGCTACCGGACAAGGCTTGTTACCCAAAGGCATTCAGTCTTATCGTTACTATGTGGAGATGGGGGACGAAACTTTGATTGCAGAAACTTTTGATGTAGAGGGGCAAGATTATCAACGCAATAAAGCTATTCTCGACCAAATGATGCAGACTTTGGAGTTGAATTGATGAGTGGGAATTTGACTTTATTGAGTGGGACAGCTAATCCAGTTTTAGCCCGTGCGATCGCATCTTACCTGAATTTAAGTTTAGGCGCGATCGCGATCGCACACCACCCCGACGGCGAAGTTGCCGTACAATTGCAACAATCCGTTAAAAATCATCCCGTCGTCATCATTCAACCCACCTCACCCCCCGTAGATTGCCATCTCATCGAACTTCTCGCCATTGCAGATGCGTGTCGTCGGGCAGGGGCAAGTCAGCTTACCGCCATTATGCCCTATTTCGGCTATGGGCGATCGGACAAACGCCGTCCTGGGGAACAACAGCCAATTATGGCGCGTTTGGTGGCGCAAATGCTAGAAACCGCCGGAATTAACCGTATTATTACCGTAGACCCCCACGCCCCGCAACTTACGGGCTTTTTCCACATTCCTATTCAAACTTTATCTGCTGTCTCCGTTTTGAGCAACGCCCTCAAACCCCATCTCCGGGATAATCTCATTGTCGTTTCTCCTGACAGTGGGGGGATTTCGCGGGCTGTAGCATTTTCCCAACATCTCAACACCGAAATTGCCATTCTGCACAAACAACGCCAAAGCGATAAAGAAACCCGCGTTACCAATTTAATGGGGGATGTTGCGGGGAAAACTTGTTTAATTGTTGATGATATGATTTCTACAGGGGGTACATTGGCAAACGCGATCGCAGTCCTTAAAGATGCTGGTGCAAATCCAGAAGTTATTGTTGCTGCAACTCACGGTTTATTTGTCCAAAATGCCCGCCAAAACCTCGATAATCCTTCCTTACAAAGAATTTTTGTAACCGATACAATTCCGCAACAAACTGAAAATTGGCCCCAGTTAGAAGTGGTGTCCCTGGCTTCGATGATTGCCCAGGCAATTGATAATTGTGAATAGGGGACATTTTGTTGATATCGATATATCCTTATCGCATTTTTTGAGAGATTTTCATCAAAAAATTTTTTATATTCTAAAGGCTTGACTTGGGAGAAAAGTTCGTGGTACTATTTTTTCATAATGGGAATATTGACTTTTGTTTTTGAGTGCAAACACTTCCATTATATAAAAATAGTATCCCAAAAAGCGCGATCGCGCAACCCCCCCAAATTCAAAAAAATTCCCGTCAATATTCCCCTCAAAAAAAGCCATTTGCGTAGAGCGTATAAGCCGCTACGATGAGTCAAAGACCTATTCCTGCTGGCTGAGAATCTGCGTTCCTAAAGCCTTGAGAATTTGCGCGACTTGTCCCAATTCATGACGACGAGGAAACAGCGAAAACGAGCGAGAGATATCATATTCGTCTCTAGTTCCTAACTTCAAAAAAACAAATTCATCCCCGTTTGTTGCCATACCATAATTGGGTAGTTGGCGATTGGGATTAGCTGCCATATAAGCCAAAAGTTGAGGAAAAGCCGCAGGAACAGAAATACTTGTTCGCTTCGATTCAACTGTCAAAATCCAAAGTTGCTCTTGCACCACCAGTACATCAATAAAGCCTCGGATTGTGTCGATTGGGTCTTCCAATTCTAAAGCAATGCCGTGAGGAGATTTGAGGCGGAAAGGTGGATCGATAAAACCCAGAAGTTCGAGTAAAGGTGCAGTGACAACCAGGTTAATTGTACCTTCTAGAAGTAAGCCATCGGCACGATGATAATCATAGCGGCGTTTGAGGCGATTGAGGCTGACTTGTTCTTCAGCCGTAAGAGAAGGCAGGTTATCAGTCCACTCCGAGAAAAAATCATCTCTTTCAGTTAGCACAAATCCCAGACGTTGTTGCAAATCATTTAGGGTTGTGATGGTTTCTCGGATTCCTTTGCTAGTCACCACGACAATCGACAATTTTTGAGACTATAGCGTTTATTGTAGAGCGCGATCGCGTCTCTCGGATATCATAATAATGGGGTGCATTACCCTTCGCGCTTCGCCCCTTACGACTCAACTATAGGGATACATTAACCCGCCCAACCATAATCTGTTGCACCATGAGCGCGTAATAATTCTGTCATTTCCCGACTGCCCCTCGCGTTACTAAGGGGAGTTGTACGGAGTAAGCTTCTACTATTGACATTGGCACCATGAGCGATGAGTAACTCAGCAACTTCTAAATGGCCGTACCAGGCTGCACGGTGCAGTGGAGTTTCAGCCTGTAATGGTTGTTTAGCATCAACGTTTGCACCGCTAGCGAGGAGAAGCTCTGCCACTTCGAGAAGACCTGACTCTGCTGCATAATGTAATGGGGAATCGATGGAGCCACGCTGAAAATTCACATCTGCTCCCTTGGCCACGAGGAGTTCAATGATTTCTCGATGCTTCAGCCACATTGCTAAATGCAAGGGAGTTGCCGCAGTGACGATCTCTGTTACAGAGCGATCGCGCTTATTCTCCTTGTTCGGCTTGATCGAAACCCAAAAGAACGGCATCCCGCAACGCTTGGCTTCTAATATCGAGCATTCGATCCTGTTGCTCCATCAAGCGCAAAGCTTCGCGAATCACTTCACTGGCATTATTGTACAAGCCCGAAGCGACTTTTTCTTTAACCATTTCTTCGAGACGGGGAGTGAGAGAAACGTGCATAATTCGGATGGCATGGTTACACTTCTATGCTGCACCGAGCAACAAAGATTGTCAATTTTTGTCAGATTTTGTAGAGTTCGGGCTACCATAAAAACAGATTACCGCAACGCGATCGCGCTTTTTGTGTTTGCTAAAGATGTTTACCGCGATCGAGTCAAAATAGCTCTACAAAAAGAGGATTGGCTCGTTACTCACGATCCTCTTTTGATAGAATTATCTTCGGGAAGGCTAGAAATCGATAAATGATAAAGCCATGAAAAACCAGATAACCAAACAAACAATTATTCAAGAAATAGAGCGAATGTCTGATGCTGACTTAATCCAAGTTTTAGATTATATTAAAACCTTAAAAGCCAAAGCAAAATCAACCGAAACCACTGAAGTTTGGCAAATTTATCTGCAATCCGAACAAGAACGTCAAGCAGTTTATCGTCGCCTTGCTCAATCCTAAGTTTATCCCTAAACCCGTTATTTTAATGATTCACACCAGACAAATTGAGCAGTTTGGTGGAACGAATGGATTGCGTGACGAAGGTTTGTTGGACTCGGCTTTAGCACAACCGCAGGCTACCTTTGGGGGAGAATTTTTACATCCAACTGTTGCAGCTCAAGCGGGTGCTTATCTTTATCATTTAGTAATGAATCATCCTTTTATTGATGGCAATAAACGCACTGCATTTGCGGTAATGGATGTTTTTTTACGAGTTAATGATTATCAACTCATTCTCTCAGATGATGAAGCTTACAACGTAGTTATTCGAGTGGTCAAGCGAGAGTTAACCAAATCCAATCTTATTGATGAATTGGGTTTAGCAATTCGCTAAAAGTTACTATCAAAAATTTTTTAAGTTTTTAGGGCTTGCGTTGAAAGAAAGAGTCGTGATATACTTTTTACATAATGGGAATATCGACGCTTTCCAACGAACGCAAACACTTCCATTATATAAAAATAGTATCCGAAAAAGCGCCATTAGGCAACCCCCCAAATCCAAAAAAATTTCGCTCAAACATTCCCCTCAAAAAATGCTGTTTGGGTAGAGCTAAATCTAGCACATATTTAATTCAGATTCTAACAACTTATGAACATTACTTTAAATTCAGAGCAACAAAAATTCATTCAGTCTCAAATCAAAAAAGGACGATATACCGATAGTCAAGAAGTTATTAATAAAGCTTTAGAATTACTCGAAAAACAAGAACAAAAATACGAACAATGGCTGACTGAAACTCGCCAAAAAGTTCAAGTTGGTATCGAGCAATTAGAAAGAGGAGAAAAAATTGATGGGGAAGTCGCGATCGCGCAACTCCAAGATAAGCTAAAAAAAATGCGTTCCGATCGAATTAGTGAATAAATACAGTATTTCCCCAGAAGCACTCCGCGATTTGGATGAAATTTCTGATTATCTTGCTCAATTTAGTATCGAAATTTAGAAGCAGTATTTATTGATAATGAAGATTAGTATTCGGAAATTATCTTCTATGCTGCATCAAGCGAAAAAGATTATCAATGTTTGTTAGATAGCGCGATCGCGTTTCTTGAGATAACTTGATAATGAAGTGAAGTAGGACGTGCATTAGTCAAAAACCCCGGTTTTTTGGAAAAACCGGGGTTTTAAAGCCACAAACGTTAACTTAAGACTTAGAAGACTTCTTCGCCGTGGTCTTCTTCGTCGAAGACTTGCGCTTGCTGGTGGTTTTCTTCTTCGTCGATTTCGAGGCCGCTTTATCGGCTAACAACTTCACCGCTTGTTCGAGGGTGATACTTTCGACAGTTTCCCCTTCAGGAATGCCCACATTCGTTTTCTGGTGCTTAATGTATTTACCGTAGGGGCCTTCGTAAATATTAATCGGTTCGTTGTCCTCTGGATGTGCGCCCAACTCCCGCAACGGCGTTTTCGCCTTGCGACCGCCACCCCGACCGCCTTTCGGTTGGGCCAGCAACTCCAAAGCCCGGTCTAAACCAATGGTTAAAACATCATCGGGGGCTTTAATCGAGCGATAATCTTTACCCGCTTTACCTTGGTCGTGGACGACATAGGGGCCGAAGCGTCCCACATTGGCTTTGATAGCTGCGCCTGTCTCCGGGTGCGTCCCCAGTTTGCGGGGGAGAGAGAGTAACCCCAAAGCCATGTCGAGGGTAACATCTTCAAGTTTCACGCCCTTGGGTAACGAAACCCGCTTCGGTTTGGGGTTGTCGTCGGTTTTGTCTCCCAGTTGCACATAGGGGCCATAAGTCCCGGTGAGGGCGTAAATTGGTTCTCCGGTATCGGGATGTAAGCCCAATTTATCCGGCCCCTCGACTTTTTGGCGAATCAAGTTTTGTACTTGTTCGGGGCTGAGGTCGGAGGGAGTTAAATCGGCAGGAATAGAGGCGGTAATCGTTTCTTCGCCTTGAGTCACCTCAATATAGGGGCCAAATTTACCGATTTTGACCTTAGCATCTAGATTGGCGAGAGAGACGGATTTGGCGTTACTGGGATCAATTTCGTTTTCGCGGGTCTTGACTTGGGTTTCTAAGCCGTCATCGCCGAGATAGAAGTCTTTGAGATAAGGAATCCACTGCACTTCCCCCGTGGCAATTTCATCGAGGGTTTGCTCCATTTTGGAGGTAAAGCTGGTATCTACAAGGTCGGGGAAATGCTCTTCGAGGAGACTGGCGACAGCAAAGGCGGTAAAACTGGGAACCAGGGCTTTACCGCGCATTTGGGCGTAGCCGCGATCCATAATCGTACCGATAATGCTGGCATAGGTACTCGGCCGACCCACCCCTTCGCTTTCGAGGGTTTTCACCAAGGAAGCCTCGGTGTACCGGGCAGGAGGTTGGGTTTCATGCTCGATGGGGTCGAGTTGGGTACATTTAGGGGTGTCGCCCACTTTGAGGGCGGGTAAGACCACTTCCTGGTTCTCTAAGGCGGCTTCGGGGTCGTCGGAACCTTCAACATAAGCCCGGAAGAAGCCAGGGAAGTCGATGCGCTTGCCATAAGACCGAAATCCGGCATCTTCTACATCAATCTGGACGGTGATTTGCGTTAAGCGAGCGTCGGCCATTTGACAGGCGACGGTGCGCTTCCAAATGAGGTCATAGAGGGCTAATTCGCGACCGGATAGGGGGGTTTGTTGGGGAGTGCGGAAGGTTTCCCCGGCCGGACGAATGGCTTCGTGGGCTTCTTGTGCGCCTTTGCTTTTGGTGGTGTATTGCTTGGGTTTGGGGCTGAGGAATTCTTTGCCGTACTTATGCTCGACGCAGCGACGGGCGGCGGTTACGGCTTGGTCGGACAGGTGTACCGAGTCCGTCCGCATATAGGTAATGTAGCCTTCTTCATAAAGCTTTTGCGCCGTTCGCATGGTGTCCCTGGCGGAGATGCCGAGTTTGCGGTTGGCTTCTTGTTGCAGGGTTGAGGTGGTGAAGGGGGGCGCAGGACGGCGGGTGGTGGGGCGTTCTTCGGTGTTGGTGACAGTCCAGGTTTTGTCAAAGATGCGATCGCGCAATGCCACCGCTTCTGCTTCGTTCAACAATACCACATCGCGACCTTGGGCGATTTTCCCGGTATTGGCATCAAAATCGCTCCCGGTTGCCAGTTTTTTGCCCCCTAGGGTCACTAATTTGGCTTCAAAGGGAGATTTCTTCTGTTTGAGGATTGCTTTTAAGTCCCAATACCCCCCGGATAGGAACGCTCTACGCTCTCTTTCTCGGAGTACCAGCAAGCGCACGGCCACCGACTGCACCCGTCCGGCAGAAAGGCCGCGGGCGATTTTCTTCCACAGCAAAGGCGAGAGGGTGTAACCGACTAAACGGTCGAGAATGCGGCGGGTTTCTTGGGCGTGAACGAGATTTTCGTTGATATTACGGCAATTTTCCAACGCCCGCGCGATCGCTTCTGGGGTAATTTCATGAAAGACCATGCGCTTCATCGGCACTTTCGGCTTGAGAATTTCTTTCAAGTGCCAGCTAATGCTTTCACCTTCGCGGTCTTCGTCTGTTGCCAGAATCAACTCATCGGCGGCTTTGAGGGCTTCTTTGAGTTCCTTAACGACTTGCTTTTTACTCTTGGGAATGACATAAAGCGGCTCAAAGTGGTCGCGGACATTTACGCCCAACTGCGCCCAATCTTTGCCTTTATGGGCGGCGGGAATTTCATCGGCAGAGGAAGGTAAGTCGCGCACATGACCCATGGAGGCTTCGACGCGATAACCGTTGGGAAGATAATTCCGAATGGTGCGGGCTTTAGTAGGAGATTCAACAATAACCAGAGTGGACATAAGGGATTTTAGAAATTTCCGCTAAAAATTCGTGATTTTTGGAGAAAGACGGCCTTATCGTTTTAACAAGGGGGCGTTTGTACGATCCGGGACTAACACTAACACCAGAGGCTCGACCGGAGCGATCGCGCCGTTACTTCTATCTATAGCAGTTATCAGTCAACAGTTATCGCCTCATCCGGGTTGGAGGTTAGCCGAATGTGTAAGCTCTATCCCTTGTCCCGTGAGAGATTGGGTGATTTTTTGTTTTCTTCTAAGACGACATGAAACTGTCAACTTACGCACTCTATAATCAAAACCTAGCTCAAGAATGAGTTTGCGACAAATGGTTGTTGGTTATTGGTTATTGATTATTGGTAACGGGTCACGGGTAACGGGTCACTGCCTCTCAATTGTTGTTGACTGTTCCTAGAAGCGGGTTGCGAGGTAGTATCTTAAGATGTAAAGGTTTTTAAATTAAGATTTCATAAACCGGATTGTAGCGGTCTAACATTCTATGGATTTTTCGAGCAATATAGCAACACAGCTTAATGCTGGCGCGATTTTGCCAGAAGGAATCGTGGTAGTCACGATTCTTTTGGTGTTAATTGGGGATTTAATCGCGGGGAAAAGTTCAGCCCGATGGTTGCCTTATCTCGCGATCGCGGGACTCCTCGCTTCTGTGGCTGCATTGTGGTTGAAATGGGACGCAACGGAAAGTTTAGCGTTTCTGAAAGGATTCAACGGCGATGACCTCAGCATTGCCTTTAGGGGGATTGTCGCCCTTTCTGCTGCCGTTACTATCTTGATGTCGGTGCGGTATGTCGAACAGTCAGGCACTTCTTTGGCCGAATTTATCGCCATTTTACTCTCGGCCACCCTCGGCGGGATGTTTTTGTCTGGGGCTAACGATTTGGTGATGATTTTCGTGGCTTTGGAGACATTGAGTATTTCCTCGTATCTCCTCACGGGCTACACCAAACGGGACCCTCGTTCCAATGAAGCGGCGTTGAAATATTTATTGATTGGGGCGGCCAGTTCGGCGATTTTCCTGTATGGCGTGTCTTTGCTGTACGGCTTGTCCGGCGGTCAAACCAACCTCGATGGTATTGCGACAGCGTTAGCTAATAGCGATGGGGGAGAATCTCTAGGACTCGCGATCGCCTTGGTATTCGCGATCGCCGGGATTTCTTTTAAAATCTCCGCCGTCCCCTTCCACCAATGGACTCCTGACGTTTACGAAGGTTCGCCGACTCCGGTTGTTGCTTTCCTCTCTGTCGGTTCCAAAGCGGCTGGATTCGCCTTAGCCATTCGTCTCCTCGTCACCGCCTTTGGTGCAGTCAGCGAAGAATGGCACTTCATCTTCACCGCTTTAGCCATCCTCAGCATGATTTTAGGGAACGTGGTGGCTTTAGCCCAAACCAGCATGAAACGGATGCTGGCTTACTCCTCCATCGGTCAAGCGGGCTTTGTCATGATTGGCTTTATCGCTGGAACCGATGCAGGTTACTCCAGCATGATTTTCTATCTGTTGGTTTACCTATTTATGAACTTGGGCGCATTTACTTGCGTGATTTTGTTCTCTTTGCAAACCGGAACCGACCAAATCAGCGAATATTCTGGCTTGTATCAAAAAGACCCCTTGTTAACCCTGGGTTTGAGCCTGTGCTTGCTGTCTCTCGGCGGTATTCCTCCCCTAGCGGGCTTCTTCGGTAAAATTTACCTATTCTGGGCGGGTTGGCAAGCGGGCTTATACGGCTTAGTTTTGTTGGCCTTGGTGACCAGTGTGGTGTCTATTTACTACTACATCCGCGTGGTCAAGATGATGGTGGTCAAAGAACCCCAAGAAATGTCCGAGACGGTGCAAAACTACCCAGAAGTCCGTTGGTCGTTACCGGGAATGCGTCCTTTACAAGTGGGGATTGTGCTTTCCTTGGTGGCTACGACGTTAGCGGGGATTTTATCCAATCCGTTATTTACCTTTGCCAATAATGCGGTGACGCGATCGCCGATTTTGCAGTCAGCCAAACTGACACAACCGATCGCAGAAGCGGGAATTGCTGAAACCTCGGATCGTCAGATTGTGCAGTAGCTGAAAGCGATGGGAAACTCTACTCGCTGCGAGTGGGAAGAATAATCGCCCGTCCCTTTGGCTTTGGTCATTAGTCTTAATGACCCATAACAACTTATTGCTTTATTTCATCCCCGTCTTTTGTAGGAAGATGGGTTTTTTTGCGGCAAGGGAGAGAGGGCAAGCGGGATAGACGGTATATTTAAACAGACTGAAAAAGG
>JBKHDX010000172.1:0-10864 GCA_046541115.1 Spirulinaceae cyanobacterium
CCCGCCCGCAGATTGAAATCTGGGGCTAACGAAGGCAAAGTCCGCTTTAACGGACGGAACTGAATTGGAATGACATAAGTTATTAGAGAGGCAGTAGGGAGAATTAGCAGTTTAAAACCCCAGCTTTTCCGAAAAGCCGGGGTTTTAAAAAACTTAAGGATTATTCCTCTTTAGACTTATCTTTCACGCCGCGAACAATACGGGACAACTCGAATTTTTCATCTACTGAAATGCGCGTGGGCGAGCCGCTAATAATGCGTTCGTAGTTGCGGAACGAATCTTTAATCATCGGCCCTTCAGGACTAATTTGATATTCGCGAATGCCTTTATCATGCCAAGAACCGCGCATTTTAAAGACGTTAATCGCCCGAGACATTTCACCGCGAATTTCGACATATTGCAACATCAAAATAGTATCGGTAATCGTCGAAATATGGGATTCTGTAATCGAATTTGACCCCATAAATTGATCGGTGGTATTGGTGAAAAAGCCGGTAATTTCTTCTTGCTTGGCGTACCCCGTCACCCCAATGACAAACTGACGAAAGGCATTGTTTGTTACACCTCTAGCCAATGCCGAAAGAGAGTCAATAGCAATACGAGCGGGTTTAAAATTTTCAATTTCCGATTTAATAATTTGTAAATGGTCTTCTAAGCCTGCGGATTCGGGATAGGAGCAAATGACTTTTAATAAGCCTTTTTGCTCCATTTCTTCAAAGTTAACTCCCCAAGAATTGGCATTACGAGACAGTTGGGCCCGAGATTCTTCGTAAGCAAATAAAATTGCTCGTTCCCCTTGTTTACAACCTTCTTTTAAGAAGTTACTCACTAATAAAGTTTTCCCGGTTCCCGTTGCACCTGTCGCTAAAATAATCGAGTCTCTAAAGAAACCACCACCACACATTTCATCGAGGGTTTTAACCCCAGAAGAAATGCGGACATTGGAAGATTTTTGAGTAAGACGCATGGCTCCCAAGGGGAAGATATTAATGCCATCGTTGGTAATGGTGAAAGGATATTCTCCTTTCATGTGGGTTGTGCCGCGCAGTTTTAAGATTTCGATAGTTCTACGTCGTCGTTCGCCGTCGAGGGCGTTGCGGAGGATAATAACGTTATCTGAGACAAATTCTTCGACCCCATAACGAGCGACGGGGCCATATTCTTCGACGCGCTCGGTGGTCATGATGGAGGTAACGCCAATTTGTTTGAGACGAGCGACTAAACGGAAGATTTCACGACGAACAACCGAGGCTCCTTCGTATTGTTGAAAAATGGCGGTTACTGAGTCAATTGAAACTCGTTTGGCTTTATATTTGCGAATCGCATATTGGATGCGTTCAATTAAGGCTGATAAGTCAAAATTGCCGACAACTTCTTGGCCTTCGGGATCGGGAGAAGCATCTAATATAAATAGTTTGCCTTGGTCGATTAAATTTTGTAAGTCCCAACCAAAACTATAAGCATTGGTAATAATATCTTGGGGGGATTCTTCAAAGGTGATGAAAATACCTGGGTCGCTAAAGTCTTGAATCCCATTGTAGAGAAATTGAACGGCGAGGAGAGTTTTTCCGGTTCCTGAAGTACCACTGGCTAAGGTGGTGCGACCAATGGGCATTCCACCGTGGCTAATTTCATCAAACCCTTCGATCATAGTCCGAACTTTGCGGACTCCTTTCATAGAAAGTTCGGTGATTTGCGATTCCGATTGATTGGTTTGACTCATAGAAGTTTTATTAAAACTGAATTTAAAAATTGAATTAGCAATCTATTATATTATATTTCTTCTATCTCCTCATAAAGAAGGTCTAACCCAATTAAAACTTTCTCGCGATCGGATAAATCGCCAATAATTTTGCGAACGGGAGGGGGTAATACTTTCGAGAGGGTTGGTGTGGCTAAAATTTTGTCTTCTTCAGCCAGTTGTGGGTTTTTAAGAACATCAATTACTTTTAAGGCATAGACTCCTTGAAATTCTTGTTCGAGGATGTCTTTGAGGGTTTTTAAAGCTCTGGCAGAATTGGGGGTATTCCCCGCAACATAAAGCTTCAAAACATAAGTTTTTCGGGACGCACTCATTAATATTTGCTCCAATCAGCGAATCTAAAAAAGATAAAAGAAGAGGGGTTGATTATTGAGAATATCTTTCGAGGAACAGATCTTCTCTGGGAATTGAGCGACGATACATTTCGCATAAGTGGGCAATAATATCAATTAAGGCTAAACGATAGTCTAGTAAAATTTCTTCACTTCTTCCTTCGATTTTAAGTTGTTGCGAAAAATCATCAATCAGTTCCATGTGAATTTCTAAGATTTGGGAAACAGAAATATCGGCGAAAAAAGCACGGTTGACAAATTGATCGATTAAAGGATTAATATTTTCGTTATCGGTGAAGTAGTTGAGAATAATTTCTCGGTATTCTTGGCTGAGGTTTTCAAAAAGTTTTTGTTGTTCTTGGAGGGATAAATGGCGAAAGAAGTCTTGGGGATTTCTTTTGTAGTAAACTCCTAGATAACCCAGACGTTCTTTGAGTTTCTCAGAAAGGCGGCGTTGTTGGAGTAATAAAAAATTAGTGTTTTGGGGGTCTTGGTGGGAAGGGGACGGGTGAGTTGTTGGGGGGGTCAGTTGGAGAAATTGGGAAATTGCGTGTTCAATGGCTAAAGAGAGTTTTTCGAGGCGATCGCGTTTTTGCCGAACTTCCCCGGCATGATAAACAAATGATTCGGGGGTATTGTTCGGGGTGTTCTCCTCCGGTTCTAGAATGACCACAGGCAGCAGTAAGCCATCTTGACGGAGTTCTGCCAAGATTTTGAGGAAAGAGGGCTGGGTTTCCAACACTAAACAATCAATTTGCTGTTTTTCTTTAGTGATAATTGCGGCGAGTTCCCTTGGAGAGGAAATCAGGGTTGTATTGTAGTCTTGAAGCTGGGTTTGTAGCGTTTCGGCTAAAGATTGGGTTTCAACACCAACACAGAGGGCGAGTTGGGATGTAAATGTATTTTGAGAAATGGGATCGAGATTGAGGGGATAATCGGACATTCACCATATTAGGACTAGAACCAGATCGAAACTATCTATTTTTTTCTTTAAATCTTAAGCCATATTTACCGATTCAAGCTTACCATTTATCCGGAGTCTTGGTGTAAGGACTCCGATCGCGAGGGCAAACGAGAAGTCATCATCACAACGCTGCGGGTCTGTTTACACCGCACACACCCGCGTCGAGATGTCAATAATTGTAAGCTTGCGATCGCGTCGGACGGACAGAGAAGCAATAATAAAGTCGAGAGGAGTCACCATCTAAAGTCCGTCATCTGGGTTCTCGAACCTAGGAGAGTTGATGCGATCGCCTTGATTCATCACCCGTTCATGCTGTAGCTTGGTTTTGCCATGTTTCATTCAACTTTGGCGCTTCAACAATTTTTAAAAGTTGTTCCGGTTTGCGAACCGACGACTCCCCTAAACGCATTACAAGATATTTTAGAGTCGGGGTGCGACGATACCATCGCTATTTTAAACGATGAGGGCGCACCTTTAGGCATCATTACGCTACAAAAACTACGACATTACTTTCCCTGTCGCACTCGGGTGAATGTGGGGGCAATGGGGAACAAAGACGAACTCTATTCGGGTTCCTTAGAAGAGGTGACTCATACCTACACAAAATTGATCGACCCGGTGGCGATTTTACCCAGTCGGATGAGGCTTGAGGATTTTTATCCCTATTTACAAACGGCCGAATGGGGCGATCGCTTGCAAGGTTCTTGTGCTTTAGTGGATGAGTCGGGCAAATTTCAGGGTTTGTTGGATGGTTGGCAATTGCTGAAGGTGTTGGCCAGTGTAGGGGATTCTGGCAGGGAAACCGAAAACTCTCTCAAAAGTAGCAGTGCTTTGTTAGCCTTTATTGACAAGTTTCCGATTCCGTTGATGTTACAAACGGCGGATGGGGAAATACAGCATCAAAATGTCGCCTGGCAAACTCAAGTGGGTATTCATCTGAATCCAGATAACGGGTCAGAAATTACGCCCCCCCCTTTAGAAAGCGAGGGTTTTGTCAATGCTTGGTGTAATCTGAATGGCGATCGCGACCCGGAGCGCTCGGAAAGCCAAGCCACGACAGAATCGGCCTTAGTGGCTTTATTAGCGAGGAGTCAAAACCAGCGCTATCCAGGGACGACGGAAACCACGGCAGTCACGTCGGTAAATACCGTGTGGCAGTTTATTAAGTTTCCGTTTGATTGGCTCAGCGATCGCAACTGGAGTTTGGACAGTCAAGACATTCTCGAATTTCAAACGCCCCTCTGGTTGATTTTAGCCACGGATATTACCGAACAACGGCAACTCTGCAAAGAATTAGCGGCAAAAAATGCCGATCTCGTCCAGTTAAACCGCCTCAAAGACGAATTTCTCGCTTGTATTAGCCACGAACTCAAAACTCCCCTCACGGCGGTTTTAGGCTTGTCGAGTTTGCTCAAAGACCGCAAACTGGGGGAACTGACCCCACGGCAATTCCGTTATGCCCAATTAATTTATCAAAGCGGGCGACAGTTGATGACAGTGGTGAACGATATTCTCGATTTGACTCGCATTGAAGCGGGGCAGTTAAAGCTGAGTTTAGCCCCGGTTAAACTGAAAGAAGTGTGCGATCGCGCCATCGAGCAAACCCTGGCACAACTTTCGGCCAAAGAAGAAGAAGACGCATTACCCAAAATCAACTTTTCGTTAGAAATCGAACCGGGTTTAGAAGAAATTGTCGCCGATGAACTGCGCTTGCGCCAAATGCTGATTCATTTGCTGGACAATGCCATTAAGTTCACCCCGTCTAATGGCAATATGGGCTTAAAAGTGAGCCGTTGGGAAGGCTGGATCGATTTTACGGTTTGGGATACAGGTATCGGCATTCCTGAAGCGTCCCAACACTTGATTTTCCAGAAATTTCAACAACTCGAAAGCCCTCTGACTCGCCAACACGAAGGAACGGGCTTGGGATTGGTTTTAACGCAACGCTTGGCTTGCGCTCATGGGGGCGATATTTCCTTTATTTCTAAGGTGGGTCAGGGGAGTCAGTTTACGTTACTCTTGCCCCCCAATCCCCAAAGCAAACATCTAGCGGCGGATGGAGTGAGTTTGAAGCAAAATGGCAATCAATTGGTAATGATTGTCGAATCTACGCCGCTTTATATTGAAAAGCTGAACGAACAGTTGCGATCGCTCGGTTATCGGGTGGCGATCGCCCGATCGGGAACCGAAGCCTTAGAAAAAGCCCGACAGTTGCAGCCTGGGGCGATTCTCATCAATCCGTTATTGCCGTTGTTGTCGGGGTGGGATGTGCTAACGTTGCTCAAAAGCGATCGCAGGACTCAAGAAATTCCGGCAATTGTGATGGCAACCGCCGCAGAACGGGTGTTAAGCCAACAAAACCGTGCTGATGGCTTTTTGACCCTTCCGGTGGAGAAGTCGGCGTTACAGGAGAGTTTATACCGCTTAGGACAAACTCTGGAACGACGCGATCGCGGCTTAACGATTTTGCGACTCAACCCCGACGGGGAACACGCTAATGAAGAAGCTTCGGTACTCTTGGCCGAATTTGACATTGCCCTGAGTACCCAATCGAGTCATCTCAACTACCGCTTATTGGCCACCGATGACCTCGAACAAGCGGAAATCTTGGCTCGGGTGTGGAAGCCCCAGGTGTTGCTGTTGGATGGCGTGAAAGTGGAAGACCCCTTAGTTTATGTGCGATCGCTGAGTCAACAAACCAGTTTGGCGAATCTCCCCCTCGTCACCCTCGATGCCAAAACTACCGCCGCCGCGAATCAAGTGAGTAGCTTGTCTGTCTTTCCTTGTTTGATTCGGGTGAATAAACAAAGTATTGCGGCATTACTGCAAGTGATCCAAATTGCGGCGGGCATTAGCAATCAACCCCAGATTACGATTGTCGGAAAAACTCTAACCACTGCTTCGACCGCAGAATCAACGTTTAGTCATACCTTGTTGAGTTATTTACAAAAAGCGGGTCTCAAAAGTAGTATTTCGATTTCTTGGGGAGAGGTTTATCAAAATATCCAACAACAACAAGTTGATGTCATTGTCTTAGAAATTCAAAACGCAACAACAAATCGTAAATCTTTATTACGTGGGTTGCGACAAATCGCTCAGTTTCCCGTCAAACCCCCGATTATTGCGATCGATCGCCGTTGCCCGGACGAGCAAGCGGCTGACCCTGAATTGGATATTTTATTACAAGAAGTGGCGACAAAAGTGGTGAGTAATGGGGATTATGGGTGCGCTGAGGTTTTAATTGATATTCATCAAGTTTTACCGCAATATTTGGTTGATAATGTCTAATTTACTGAAAATTTTGGGTTTAAAGCCTCTCCCTTTAACCAATAACCAATAACCAACAACCAATAACTACAAAATCGCTTTAACTTGTTGAAGGGCTGCTTCTGGAGAGGTAGCCCAAAACAAGCGATCGCGAGTGAACTTTGAGAAAAAATCGTAAGCGGTGGCTTCTGGGTGTAATAATACGACAGGTTTTTGGTTTTTTAAGGCTAAGGCGACTTCTGAGGCGGTTCCCAAGCCCATCCCGCAAGCAATAACCCCATGACTCGACAAAACGTTAATATTGTTGCGGGCTTGATTCATCCCGGTGGCGATCGCGATATCTACCGCTTCGGATACCGCTTCGACGGAATTAGTGGGCAAAATGCCAATGGTTAAGCCCCCTCGCGATCGCGCTCCTCGACTCGCTGCATCCATCACCCCGCTATTGCGTCCTCCGGTCAACAAAATCCAGCCTTGGGCTGCAATTAAGTGACCAATTTGATAAGCCCAATCTAAGTCTGTAGGAGTGGCGCTTTCTCCGGGCCCCATTACACCGATAATGATTTTTGACACTAATCGCGATCGTCGTTTAGGTTTTATGGCTGATAAGATACGGCGCAAGAATTGGCAATTTGGGTTAATTTCGGCGGTGTAGACCCTCCTTCGTTAAGTTGTAGCCCCAATTCGATAAACTCTTGGAGGGAATAATTAACTTGTAATTCGTCTAGCATACA
Organism: Spirulinaceae cyanobacterium; assembly: GCA_046541115.1. Taxonomy (GTDB): domain Bacteria; phylum Cyanobacteriota; class Cyanobacteriia; order Cyanobacteriales; family Spirulinaceae; genus Jaaginema. The sequence goes on from JBKHDX010000172.1 coordinate 7,060, forward strand.
ACTGCAAAATGGTTGTATCGCTGCCCCCTCCTCCCCAAGGCAAATTGACATCCACTGTTGTTGGACAAATTCTGGAAAAGGCGTACCGCGATCGCTATTCAAAGATTCGAGATCGGGCATTTCTTGGGCGATCGCAGCAATCGGAATCATCCCGATTAGGAAACCCAAACCCAGTGACCCAAGATGACGAGGAGAAAATTTCATAAGGATTTCGTGAATGAAGCATTTTAAAATAGTGTAACCCGGATTTTTAGGTCTGGCCTCAGTGAATTCCCGCAACGATCTTAATTTCTTCAACAAAAATACTGATTTGAAGCCAAGACCGCTTGTTTAAGAGATAGGAAGTACGATCGAAAAAGCGGTTCCTTCATTGACTTGCGATCGCAACTGAAGTTCGCCATTGTGTTTTTCGGTAATGATTTGATAACTAATAGAAAGTCCTAATCCCGTACCTTTACCGATGGGTTTTGTTGTGAAAAAGTCTTCAAAAATTTTCGTTTGCAACTCTGGAGGAATACCCAATCCATTATCTGCGATCGTAATTTCTATACCCCCCTTTTTTGCATAATCTTTTAAATATTGGGTGGTTATTTCAAGCCGGGGTTGATAATTTTCGTCTTGGGTTTCTTTTCTTTCTTGAACCGCATCAATGGCATTGGCTAAAATATTCATAATCACTTGACTCATTAGCCCGGCATAACAATTTATTTGGGGCAGTTCTTGATAATTTTTTTGAACTTCAATGCCATGTTTGATGCGATTATTAAGAATGAGCAACGTACTTTCTAAACAATCGTGAATATCAATATCCTGTCGCTTTTTATCATCAACCCGCGAAAAGTTGCGTAAGCTAGTTACAATTTGGGTCATACGTTCAGCACTCAATTTCATGCTTGTGAGCAAGCGGGGTGCGTCTTCGAGGATAAAATCGAGTTCAATATTTTCTTCAATTTCTTGAATTGTTGCTGTTTTTGGTGAAAATTCTGTTTGATAAGCTTTAATTAATTCGATTAAATTGTCATAATATTCTTTCAGAAAATCAACATTTCCTCGTAGGGCTGTAACGGGGTTACGAATTTCGTGAGCAACCCCCGCCATTGTACGTCCTAAACTTGCCATTTTTTCCGTTTGAACTTGATTAGCGTGAGTTTTTTCATCAAGGAGTTTGGCGGTGAGTTCGTAGATTTTTGATTGTGCCATCAACAGTTGGTGTACGTCGATCAGGCGATATTGATTGGGGGTAAATTCTACTAAAATCGGATCGTACAACGCCCTTGGCGAACGTTGTAGAGACTGTTTACTGGCTTCTAGGATTGAGGTATCTGGGGATAAGACTAAAGCCGCCGTTTTCGCAAAATGATAAAGACTGGACAAGGGACGTTTATAAAACAGTTCGATACTATAAGGACGGCTCATGTATTCCCAAAATCGTCGTCGTGAAATTAGTCCGAAAAATTTCCCTCGATCCATTAGAATTACACCGGGTAAGGTTGGATTTTGGTCGAATTCATGGGCAACTTCGATCCCAACATTGGCAATTTCGACTTGGAAATCGTAGAGAAATAAGTCTTTGAGAGTAGATTCTAGGGTTAAGCTGTCTAAATGCAAAGTTAGAAACGGCGTTTTGGCACTAGGATTAGTTTGTAGGTTAACCATGGGCATAACTAGGATGCACGATGAGAGTTTGTTGGAGGAAACGGTTGGGAGAGAGAATGGCAGTTTCTTTGTCTAGAATAACAAGTTTTTTGATTAAAAAATATTTCTTATTTTAGCGTTTTATAAAGTTAAATTTATTTTATTTTTCTTAACCTCGATTTAACTTTATTTTTAAGAAGATTTAAAAATAAAACCAGTTCTAATGCTTATTTTATACTTAATACTCAAGGGGATTAAAAATATTTAGGTAAAGCATAAAAATCTTATTTTCTATAATTCAATCTACTTTTTAGATTGGTCTAGACAAAAAAAGGACTTCTGAGGGGAAGTCCTAGAAGTTTATGGAGGGAAGTCGCGATTCACTATTTCAAGTCTAATAATCCCTGTTCTTTTAATTTGGGATTAAAGCGAATTTCTGTGGCGACTCCCCGTTGTTTGAGTTGTTCTACAATTTTGGTTTCGTAGCGACGAGCAACTTGTTTTAACAGTTTTATTTTGCCAGCTTCGTCGGTTTTTTCGTAAGTTTGGCGATCGCCTGCGCTCATGGTGATTTTAACATCAATCGGATCGAGCCAGAGGGTGCGATCGCGATCGTTGCCCGCAGGTGCGATTTGATTTTCAGCAATCCAAGCAGTCTGAATGTCTTGTAGGAGGGTACGACTGGGCTGCGAAATGGTGTAAGCTTTCAGCCAATAACATTTTTCCGGTTGACGGACTAAATGTTGTTTTAAACTCACATAGATATTGCGGGAGTAGTAAACCAATTGTAAGACGCGATCGCGATCGAAAATGGCATACACGCCAATTTTACCGTCTAGGTTTTGAGGCATTTCACCGTCTTGATTGAGATAGGGCGTAAACGCCAGATCGGCTAAAGTTGGATAATCAGTTTGGGTTGGCATTCCTAATCTAGTTCAATGAAAGTTAAGCAGAAGTCAAAGGTTGTAAGCGATAAATTGCACACAAACGACTGGGTTTAAAAATTTTGGCTTCAAACATAAATGGTGGTGGCACATTGATAATTATATAATCCGGGTTTTGGTGGTAGAATTCAAAGGCCTTTGGCATACCTTTGGGCGTATTCACACTGTAGGGAACAGGCTGAAACAATAATTCAGTAAACTCTATTTTGCGATCGGGAAAACGGAGCTGAATTTGTTGTAAAAACTTCTCGCTATGTAACAAAGAAAATAAACAGTTTTGAGCAGCAGGATCGAGGCTAAAATCACTGTCAAACTGTTCTATTATTTTAAGGTTCATCATGAAATACTTAGAAAACTGGAGGATGTTTGACCATCCTACCGGAACTTTGGTAGAACACCCTAGTGATTCGAGTTCATTTATAACATTCTTTAATATTTTTTTTAGAAGCGAGGGGTTAAAGCAGGGAATTTAATCGCTATGATGGTAAGCACTTACAGATATATTGACTAACGTTAAGAATATCAATATATATATTAAGACAATCTTAGGAGACTGTATAATGCTGAGTTTAGAGCTATCCCCGTTATTTGAATTTTCTCGTCAAAACTGTGTTACGATTTGCGCCTTTCTGGTTCCGGCGAACTTGGGAGTAACCATCCAAACTTTATTATTAGGTTTCTTTAATCGTCCCCAGTGGCAGCTTCGGGCTTCTGTGGGAATAGGGGCTGTTTTAGGGATGATGATGATCTTGCACGTTGCTACCTGGTTTGCGATTGGGGTTGTGAATCCGGTTACTTTTATTTTGATTGGTTTAGCCAGCTTGTGTTTAACGGTGAATGGCTTAACTTTGGCGTTTTCTCGTTATTATCGGCATTATGTTTCTCTGTGGGTGATGCAGTTTCGCCATACGGTGTATCAATCTCTCCATAGCTAAAACGGCTACCGCGTTGCCGATCCATAGCTAATATCGGGATAGCCGCGATCTGAGGGTTCAAACAGTTGTTGACTCGGCGCTTCAGAAGATTGTGTGTTTTCTTGGAGAACATGACTGAGGATTGGTGCGGTTGTTAGCGCCATCCAGAGACTTAAGAATACAGTGATTGACAACTCCCCGCCGTAAACGGTCGGGGATTCTCGCGTCATAAGGAGACTCTAGCTGGGGTATAGACTCCAGCCCCGAAACGGGGCTTATAAAGTCCGCCCGCAGGTGGCGGACACAGCCCCT
>JBKHDX010000173.1:0-10826 GCA_046541115.1 Spirulinaceae cyanobacterium
AACCAATGACAAATGACCAATGACAAACGACCAATAAGCTTTTTGTGGCGGCGGGGGTTGAGTCCGCTTTTGTTAAGTTTGGGGTGTGGGTTGGCGATGCCGATCGCGATCGCTCCCCCGGTGTGGAGTGCTGAGGAAATTCTGTTATTTTTCGGCCCGATAGAGTTTTCGGTGTCCGTCGAATCATTAGAGGCTTTTGCAACAGAAGGCCGCATTGAGCCAGATTTTGCTTTATATGCCAACCGCTTGACTCCCGAACAGTTGACGCAGCTACGCACGGCGTTACAAACCTCGGTGGATGTGAGTCCGGTAGCGGTGGCTCAGTTTCTTTATTCGCAACAAGGAGAGACGATTTTAGGGCAAGTGGGGGAGTTGATTCAAACCCGGGCCCAGCAATCGGGCTTTTATGCGATTCGGTCGGCGTTGATTTTGGCGGCGGCTGACCCGGAAGAAGGGTTAACGCCGTTGAATGTGTTGCGTCAGTTTCCGACTTCTGGGATTCGCATTAATTCGACCAGGGCATTTGAGTTGTTAAATCGGGTTAGTCGTATTATTGATGAGACCCAAGAGGCGATCGCGGCGATTCAAAGGCAAGCGAATACAGAATTGGTGGCGGCGAATCTTCCGGATTTTCCTTTAGATTTACAGGATGGGGGGCCGGTGACGTTTCGGCGGGAAACTTTGCGATTAAGAGACCTCGACCGCGATCGCGCTTTTCCGGTTGATTTATATTTACCCCAACTGCCCGGTTCTTTACCGTTGATTGTCATTTCCCACGGTTTAGGCTCAGAACGAGCGAGTTATGCTTATTTAGCCGCTCATTTAGCGTCTCATGGCTTTGCTGTGGCAGTTCCAGAGCATCCTGGCAGTAATGCCGAGCAAATTCAAGCCCTCGCCAGTGGTTTGGTTCAAGATATTACCCCCTCGCGGGAGTTAATCGACCGTCCTTTGGATATCAAGTTTCTTCTCGATACCCTCCAAGAAGCTTATGGCGACCAACTCAATTTAGAGCAAGTGGGAATGGTGGGTCAGTCCTTTGGGGCGTATACGGCGTTGGCGTTAGCCGGGGCTAAAATTAATTTCGACCGCCTGAATGCTCAATGTGACCCGAATAATCCTTCGTTTAATATTTCGTTTTTGATTCAATGTCAAGCGCTGGATTTGCCCCCTATTGACTACGATTTGACGGATAATCGCATTCAGGCCGCGATCGCGATGAACCCCCTAGCCAGCACGATTTTCGGTCCCTCTGAGTTAGCTCAAATCCAGATTCCCATTACCATCGTTACCGGAAGTGCTGATGCGGTGACTCCCGCCCTCGAAGAACAAATCCGCCCGTTTACCCAACTCACCACCCCGGAAAAATATTTGGTTCTCTTGGAAAATGGTACCCATTTTTCGGTAATTGGCGTAACGGCCAATGATGTTCCCTTACCGCCACAAGTCCTGGGGCCCGACCCCGCGATCGCCTATAACTACATAGAAGCGCTGAGTCTTGCCTTTTTTCAAACTTATATTGCCAATCAACCCCAATATCGCCCTTATCTCAGCCAAAGTTACGCCCAAATCCTTAAGAATCCTTTGCTTCCCCTCGCGATCGTCGAATCTTTAAATCTGAATGGTGAAACTCCTAACCCTGAATAAAAACAAAGGAGTTAGCCCGATTTAAAATTTAAGTTCCAACTTTAGCCAAAATAGGCTTTACAATTACCGCGTTTATTTATAACAATGCGGTGTGGGGCAATAGTCCATGGCGCGATCGCGACAATCAAGCGATCCCCGAAACACGGTAAGATATAAAATCGATGTGTCGAGCAATCCCTAAGCGAGGGAGTCATTCTGCTTAGTGCTAAACAGCAAATTTAAAGATTGTTCATTGTTCTAACAGTCACATTTTCAAACAACAGTAACTTGCGATTTTGGGAGTAATCGTCAATGGTAGGTTTTTTAAAGAAAATCTTAGGCGGCGGTCAAGACAGCTATTATTTGCAACTTGACGAGGATAAAGAATCTCAGTCCACCCCGTCTCAGCCTTCGGAAACTAAAACAGAGGAGAAAAAAGCAGCTTCTCAACCGAAAGCGACTCAAGAAACAAAAGCCCCGGCCGCAAAACCGGAGGTGAAAAAAGAAGAAGCAAAACCACAACCCAAACCCATTCCTGCGATTTCAACCAACAATGGTAAAATCGCTACAGCACAACCGAAAACTGTGCTGTTTGCACCGAATAATTTAATGCCAACACCCACTAAAACTCGCCGTCGTCCTGGCCCGAGTTTAGAAATGTTTAAAGATATGGCAAAGGAAGTTAATCCGAATATTCGTTAATTGCTTTGTCCTTGGTTCTTTGTCCTTTGTCTTTTGCACAAATGACCTAAAACGCGAGGGGGATAAGCTGACAAACAGTGAAGCTAATTTAAATGGAAGTCTGATTCAGGCTTCCGTTTTTTAAGTCGAGGAAACCTGGGGTTGTTGAAAATGGTAAACCTCTGTAATGACTTGTTGCCAGCCTTGGACTAAAGCCTCTAGAATGCGATCGCCTTTTTCTTTATCGGCAATGGTTGCATCCCCTAAAACCCCGCTTTGACTTAACTCTTTGGTCACCCAAGCAAAGGGTAATTTTCCTTCCATACTCAGCATACTATCCGGGGGAGAATCTGGCGGAAACTCGCATACCGCTTTATCCATTCGCACTTGTTCGGGTAATAAAGATAACATTAAACTGGTTTCAATTGCCCCGGCGTGAATGCCCACTTCTTGTTCCCTCGCATCGAATAATTCTGCCACAATATTCGATACTTTCCAAGTAAAAAAAGGAAATACTAAAAAGTCGCCATATTTTTGATGAATATCTCTAGCGGCAATGTTCATCACTTCTGGTTGTCCGCCGTGAGAATTCATTAAAATTAATTTACGAAATCCGGCGCGATATAAACTATCAGCAACTTCTAACAAAATAGAAATTAAAGTTTGCGCCGATAAAGTAATTGTGCCAGGAAAATGATAATGCTCGTTCGATTTACCGTAATATAAATTGGGCAAACTATAAGCTGGAATTGCGGGATTTAAAGTTTCTAAAGTTTTCCCTAATACTCCTAAGCCAATCGCTGAATCTACAGCTAAGGGTAAATGGGGACCGTGTTGTTCAATCGCTGCGACCGGCTGAATAATGACTGTATTTTCTTTATCAGACATGGCGGCAATTTCGGGCCAAGTTAAATAAGGAAAGTAACGTTGAGGCGGAATAAAACCGTGCATCATAACGAATTTAAAGTCAATTTAATTTTTTTAATTTCTGTAGGCCTAGAGTTTAAGAAAACAAGTAACTTCAAAAGTCAGCAAGTCAATATTAACATCAAACTCTCCCGAAGTTCATGAAGATAAAATTGAAAATAGATGGCATTTCCCAGAAAACTTTGGTAGAATTTAGTATAAAAAACTTGCGTCACACTGCCCTTTATACAAATTAACAGTTAATTCCGTTTAATTTTTAATTGGCTTATAGAAGGATTACGTTTATTTTGTTGATAATTTGAGGTCTAAAGATTGTGGTTCCTTTACATGATGATAATCCGACAGAAATCACCCCCTATATTACTTATATTTTAATTGTTCTTAATATTATCATTTTTGTTTACGAATTATCACTCCCGGCTCCAGAATTACGCGCTTTTTTCTCGACTTATGGCGTTGTACCCCGCGAGTTAACCCTGAGTTTACAAAGTGGCAATCCGGGGGCAATTTTCGGGCAATTTATAACGCTTATTACGTCCCAATTTCTCCACGGGGGCTTTTTACATCTGGGGGGAAATATGTTGTTTCTGTGGATTTTTGGGAACAACATTGAAGAAAAATTGGGTCGGCTGAAATATATTATTTTTTATCTCAGTTGCGGCATTTTTGCGGCTTTGGCTCAATATATTTTTGCGATTAATTCTACGGTTCCAACTTTGGGAGCAAGCGGCGCGATCGCGGGTATTATGGGAGCATATATTATCCGCTTTCCTAGAGCCAAAATCCTGACCCTTGTTCCCCTGGGTTTTTTCCTCACCACGTTTCGTATTCCGGCGGTTTTCTTTCTCGGTTTTTGGTTTGCTCAACAGGCTTTATACGGCGTTGCTAGTTTAGATACTACCACGCGGGTTGATATGGGGGGAATTGCTTATTGGGCCCATGCGGGAGGCTTTGCATTTGGCGCTATTTTGAGTTGGTTAATGGGTTTGTTTAATTCTGATAATCGCTGATTCTTGACAATATTTTTGAGAAAACAAAGGCGATTGTAGAGCGGTAAGGGATAAACTCGATCGGGATCGGGAATGTTATTTGCCATTATTTTCAAGGCGCGATCGCAATAATTCTACTAACTCACAAAATCCTTTTCCTTCAGCTAAATTTGTGACATAAGCGGGTTGATAAGTTAATTGTTGTTGATAATCTAAAACATTCGCAACTCCCACTGAAACCGGAAAATCAACCGGATTAAACAACGATTCATCATTGGGACTATCGCCAATAGTTAAAACTTGTTTTGCGGTAACCTGGGGATAATATTGTTGTAAAACCTGTTTCAAACCTGTGGCTTTATCTTGCTGTTTAAGCTTGATATGACACTGAACGGTACTATAAGTAAATCCCCAGCCAGATTGCTCGCACAACTGCTGTAACTGCTGCAAATCTTCTGCATTTAACCCCGTTACATCAAACGTCCAATCGGTGAGACGAAATTGATTATCAGCCGATTCTTGAAGCTGAGGAAACTGTTGTTGCAGTTGCTCAAACATTGCGGCTAAATTTTGCCGATGCTGCGTCCAACTCGGAAGGTTAACCAGAGGTTGAGGGGCTTCAATCTGGGGAGGAAAAAATAAGCCCCCATTTTCTGCGATCGCGCCCTGAATTGGGAGATAATGTTTTAAACCACTTACCCAACCTGCGGAGCGTCCCGTAATCATTAAAACGGGAAACTGGGCTGTGACTAATACTTCTAAAGCGTGGAACAATTGGGCTGTAAATTTGCTATTTTGGGTCAAAGTTCCATCCATATCCGTGGCAATCAGACAAATGTCTTGGAGGTGTCGGGACTGAAGTGGGTCTGGCATTATATCGGAAGGAAAAAATATATAGTAAAATAAACTCTCATAGACGGGGGATGAATCGCTTGTTAAGCTAATCAATAATGGTGTAACACCATTTGCCACTTCTTTTGACCTCGATCGCGGCAGATTCTAAATTTCTTATGTTCCGAAGTTGTTTAATTTGTACAGACTTTTCCGACGGCTTGTATCGTTTTGTGGAATTTGTTCCCGATTTAGCCGCAAATGGTCTCACGAAAATTGTCTTTCTCCACAGCGTTCCTCTCTGGACGGAAGGAAACGTTCCCCGCATCGACACTGATAAAATAGAAGCCGCAAAAGCCAGGCTCTCTCAAGCTTTAGCCAACGTCCCCGCAACGGTAGAAGTCGAGATTGAAGTTCCGTCTGGACGAGCCGCAGAAACTATCCCCAACCTCGCGAAACAATACCAAAGCGAAGTGATCCTGACCGGAACGCCTATTCGGAGTTTACTGCAAGAAAAGATTTTTGGCAGTACCAGTTTGGAGTTGGCCAAATCTACTGCAACTCCGGTGATGATTTTGCGGCCGCAGTTAATTTCTACCTACACTTGCAACGAGTTGAAACTGCGCTGTCGCAACTTATGGCGTTATTTGTTGATTCCCTATAATGACGGCAATTCGGCTAAATATCTGATCGAGCGTATTAAAGATTATGCCAGCGATCGCCCCAAAAATTCCCTTGACCAATGCTTGCTGTTGTGGGCTATAGAAGAAACAAGCAGTCGTCGCGGGGTTCCCATGGAGTACCGAGTTGAAGAAGCCAACAAACGCCTTGCAGAGGTTAAAGCCGATTTAGAAGATAGCCTCAAAATGCAAGTCAATACCAAAGTCAGTATTGGTAATCCTCTTATGGAAATCCTGGAAACGGCGGTTACAGAAGATATTAGCGCGATCGCGACTTCCTATGTGACCCGGGGTGCATTGCTCGACTGGACGGCTCCGAGTTTCGCTGACGAAATCCTCCGCAACAGTTGGTTTCCGGTGTTATTCTTCTCTCCGAAGCAGTAATTATTTCTAGATAACTGGGGTAGATTGACTCTCGCTTTGAGTCACTTCGAGATAAATATGCTCTAAACTCACCGCTTGTCGAGAAATAGAATCTAGGGGAATCCCGTCAAAATTGGCGATAATTTCCCGCAATTCTAAGGTTTCAGGCAGCCAGAAAGTTAGGTCTTGGCCATAATAACGATAAGGATAACCGAGTTCTGTGCCACGGGCGATCGCGGCGGGTTCGTCTGGGGTTTGAATCGTGACGATTTCTTGAGCGTTGACCCACTGACGCAAGGCTTCGAGAGTGCCTTCTGCTGCAATCTCTCCTGCTTTGAGGATACCAATGCGATCGCACAGTCGTTCGGCTTCATCGAGGAGGTGAGTGGTGAGTAAAATAGTAATGCCTTGGGTTTTGAGGTTGCGAATCAAGTCCCAAATTTCGTAACGGGCTTCGATGTCTAACCCCGTAGTGGGTTCATCGAGAATCACCAGTTTGGGTTGATGGACAATAGCCGCAGCAATATTGAGACGACGCTGCATTCCTCCACTGAGGGTTTCGACAACGCTAGAGGCGCGATCGCTGAGATTAACGGCGGCTAAACTTGCTGTGACTTGTTTTTGCCTTGATTTCCCCGTTAAACCGTACAAACGGGCAAAAAAGTCGAGATTTTCAGCGCAGGATAGGCTTTTGTAAAGTAAGTTCTCTTGGGGTGCAACGCCGAGGAGGGGTTTAGTTTGGTCAGACAAGGCTTGGCCATCCAACAGAATTTTACCGCGATCGGCGTTTAAAAGATGACAAAGAATATTAATTGTTGTGGTTTTTCCGGCCCCATTAGGCCCGAGTAAACCATAAATTTCCCCGGCTTGAATCTGAAGATTTAGGCCCTGTAAAACTTGCCGTTTACCGTAGGCTTTGTAGAGGTCTTGAACCGAAAGCATAGCGTTGTGAATGAATGAAAATACGATAGGATTTACTGAAAAAGTCTTGCGGTTGAGGCAAGGGAAACAGGAAAATATTTTGCCCACTACCTTAATTAGTAATTGGTAATTGGTAATTGGTAACTGGTAATTGGTAATTTCCTCCCCCTCAACCTACTGCTCGCGACTTCTCGATTGCTGATGATAAAATTCTTGTTGGTGCTTTTCAATTTCTACAATGGGAAGGAGTAAAGTATCTTCAACTTCTTGTTTAACTTGAGGACTGACTTTATTATTTTCTTGCAAGCATTCTACCAAGATTTTATTAGCATAATAATATTGTTTTAGCAATTCTTTTTCATCTAAACTAAACTGCCATTCATAACCAATATTACGGTGTTGAATGATCGCCATGCGGAGGTTTTGCGTCCAAATTTTTCCATTCATTCGCAACCATTTTTGATACTTTTGATCGTCTCTTTCGGTGTTGGGGATTTGATTTTTAAACCGTTTTAATGACTGTTGCAATTCTGGGTCTAAGTCAAAATCGCGGTCGTGGCTATAGGTTAAAAATAAATTAAGATCGTAGGCATAAGTGACTAATAAACAATCTAAAATTAAGTCAACAGCTAAGTCATAATCGAGGTTGCGAATCGCATTATTTTTAAAGTCTGTGCCGAGTTTTTCATCAAGTTGATAAGCTAAAGTACGGTCGTGTAGATCGGATTTTAAGGCGCGATCGACGGCATGGGAGAAGTCCAGGGGGCGGCTAAGTTTGGGTTCAAAAATGCGGCCTAAGGCTTGAGAAAAATAAAAGGCGCGGGCCGCAGAAGGTTTATAGGAAACTTGGACTAAAATCGCTTTTTGGGTAACCCATTCCAGAAAAATTTGAAGTTTGCGATCGCTGGCTAATATGCCATCAATTTTTTGTTTAAGTTGAAGAACAAACTCATCAGGATTTTGCATTCTTTGCAAAGAAAATCCCAAAAAAGTCCGCCAGTTTTTGGAAATGAATTGACTAAAAGGTAAATCAGAGGTGAGGAGATGAAATTTATCAAGAATGGCATAACTCACGAAATATTCATGCCAAGCTTGAGATGCAAAAGAATACAGTTCGTAACTGCGTTTGATAATAATGCCGTGTTGACTTTCAATGGCTTTTAAGATCGCTTCACTGTGGGCAAGGGTGCGGTCGTATTTGGCTTTTGGGGGAAGTTTTTGGGTAATATAACGGGCAATTAAGGTTTGGAGTTGACGTTTATCTAGGAAAAATAAACCCCGTTCTAAAGTCACTGTTGCTAAATGACAAAATAAGTCGATTTTATTCTCGACAGACATATTTTTATAAATCGAACTTTGTCCTTCGCTATTTTCTTCTACCCAGGTTTCTAAAAATAAACGAAAGCCGCGATCGTAAAGTTCGAGGGGATTTTGCGGTAAGTCATTATTACGAATATAAACCCAACAAGCCAAACTTAAATCGATCGGATTAATGGCTATTTTTTTGATGGCGTGATTTTCGGGAAGATTGAGCTTGGTTAAAAACTGTTTAGTTAAAGCTTCACTTTTGACCGGATTTTTAACTAAGGCAGTAAACCAAGTTTTAGCATATTCTTGAATTTGTTTGGGATTAAAATCAGCAATTTCAAAATACTCAAAAGTCGTATAGTTACATTCAGTGATTTGAGTTTGGCTGGTCAGAATAATTTGATTTTTGTAATAGCGCTGACAAAAATTGCGAATAATATACTGGACATTGCGACGGAATTGATCGGGAATTTCGTCTAAACCATCAAAAAGAATGAGAACTTTACCACTACATAAAACTTGTTCGGTTAAAGAGATATGAGAAAGGGCAAATTCGCGATGTAAATATTCAGTAAAAAAGGAGGTTTGGCCGGCTTCAACAGGAGGACAATTTTTAAGTTCAATTAAAACAGGAATATAGTCACTTTTATATTTTTCCTGACAACAAGCGATCGCGAGATGACGGAGAAATGTACTTTTCCCCGAACCTCGCTTGCCTAAAATAATTAACCGTTGGTATTGGTTGGCAATATCTAAACCCGAACCTCGGTGACGGCGTTCTCCTAAACCAAAGCGATCGCGATTTGTCAGTTTTTGGGTTTTTTCGAGGAGGTCTCGCGAAGAAAAATAAGCTTCTCGCGGTAAGGCTTCGAGATGATATAAATCCACCCAAAAGCGATCGACTGGGGCTTTTTGAAGGTTGAGAAGTTGGGTTTGACTATAACGGCTTAAAACGCGATCGCCACAATGCTGACGTAGTTCTTGAATGAGAACTTCTAAATTAATATTTTGTATCGGTTCTCGCGCTTGGGAATCAACCACAACATCTCCTTCTTCCCAGGGTAGATCGAGGGCATCATAAATTAAGTTAAGACTGGCTTGGTCGATGGGTTCTCCCCACAAAAAACGCACGATCGTCTGGGAACTCAAACCCGTTATATCTTCGAGAATTTTTTGACGTAAGCGTTCGTGGTCGAGGGCATTCTTAACTTTACGAATAGCCTTCAGAGACGGACGGATTCGGCAATCGGCCATAACCCTAGATGCAATAAATAATTGGGATGCTCGCGACAATTATGGGAAAGTCTAACCCGAAGCGCGATCGCCCGAATGTTCAAATCATATCGGAATTCAGTGGAAATGCACGTTGACTTGACATACCAAGACGATAGTTGACGCGATCGCCAATATCCTCAACAAGCTCTATATCTGGTATTTTAGAGCGTTGACAAAAAAAAAGGGAGCATTCCCCGACATCAGCGACGTTGGTTGCAATAATCTGTATCCGAACAAATCCACATCCGCGTTCCTTGGTCGTCCATCACCACTTCATCGAGATAGCTTGTGGTTGACCCACAAAACCCACAAGCTTTATCCCAGGTTTCCACGGTAAAGGGATAATCTTCAAAATCTAAACTTTTGACCGCAGTATAAGGCGGAACCGCATAAATCCGCTTCTCGCGACCCGCCCCAAATAGTTGGATTGCCGGGTTTTGGTGCATTTTCGGGTTATCAAACCGAGGAATAGGACTGGGTTTCATAATATAGTGGTCGTTCACCAAAACTGGATAATCATAAGCCATGGCAATTTGACCAAACTGAGTAATATTTTCGTAAAGCTGGACATACATTGAACCGTAATCTTGGAGGGCGTGCATTTTCTGAGTTGCCACTTCCGAGGGTTCGATAAAGCGGAGGGGTTCGGGAATGGGAACTTGATACACCAGGATTTGGTTTTCCTGTAAGGGGGTTTCGGGGATGCGATGACGGGTTTGAATTAAGGTAGCCGTGGCGGTGTTTTCCGTGGTTTTCACGCCACAAACTTTCTCAAAAAAGCGGCGAATATTAACGGCGTTGGTGGTGTCGTCTGCCCCTTGGTCAATGACTTTGAGAACATCATCCGGGCCAATCGTCGAGGCCGTAATTTGAATGCCTCCGGTTCCCCAACCGTAAGACATGGGCATTTCCCGCGAAGAAAAGGGGATTTGATGACCGGGCGTTGCGATCGCTTTGAGAATTGCCCGTCGAATCGATCGCTTGGTTTGTTCGTCAAGATAAGCGAAGTTGTAGCCGGAGGTGTTCATCAGTTATCAGTCAACAGTTATCAGTAATCAGTTTTTGGGGCAGTGGGCTTTTCAGTCATCAGTAATCAGTTATCAGTAATCAGTTTTTGGGGCAGTGGGCTTTTCAGTCATCAGTAATCAGTCATCAGTAATCAGTTTTTGGGGTAGTGGGCTTTTCAGTCATCAGTAATCAGTCATCAGTAATCAGTTTTTGGGGTAGT
>JBKHDX010000174.1:0-10783 GCA_046541115.1 Spirulinaceae cyanobacterium
CTAATGATAACAATTAGTTATACATTATTAATTATTAATTGTAAATTGTTAATTGTTACCCGATCCAACCAATCGAGGGAAAGTCGCGATCGCGCAGAGCCACAATTCACCGCAATCTCGACCCAACCGTGACTGCCAACCAAGACGACTAATTCCCCAGACGGGACACTGCTGTAGGTCTTTGCATGGGGAATAATGCGATCGCCCACTTGTACCGACCCAGTGATATTTTTGACCCAATCCCCTGGAATTGTGGTGATGAGATTACCGAAAGTATCGATGTATTGGATGTGTCCGATGAGGGTGCAATCGCGTTTTTGGGGAGAAGGGGGCGCAAAATTCACTAAACTGGCGGGATCGAGACGGCGACCCATATTAGATAAAGGAACCCCTGCGGCCAGATGTGCGCCCACGGGGGCAAAAATGTCGCGTCCGTGAAAAGTGGCGCTAGGATTCGGGGTGCGCCAATATTCGGGGTTACTCAGTTCTACTACGGCTAAAGCAGGGAATTGTGCCAAGATACCGCCAAAAATGCCGTTATCCGGCCCGACGAGATAGCCTTGGGCGGTTTGAATGGCAATGCCCCGGCGATCGCTCCCTACCCCCGGATCGACAACTGCGACAAAAACCGTGTTCTGGGGGAAATAAGGATAAGCATTCAATAAGCAAAACCGAGCCGCGAGGCGATTTTGTGGCGGAATTTGATGGCTTAGGTCAATAATAGAAATTTCTGGGGAAATCTGCGCGATCGCACCTTTCATCACCCCAACATAAACATCGTCTAAACCAAAATCACTGAGGAGGGCTAGAAGGGGGGAAGGGGACATGGATTTAGTGAGTAATCTACTATCTTAAGAAAATTTCACAAATGTTTTTGTAACAAAAGTTACTTTATTTGATTAAAATGAAGTTGTATCACAAACGGAGGGTTACAACAAATCACGATGAGAAGCAATCGTCAAGAACTCGTTAAAAATGCAGCCGCTAACCATCGCGATAGCCTGCGTAAGAACCTGCAACATCGCCTCGAAGTGGCTAGAGCTAACGGTAATGATAGCTTAGTCCGCCAACTCGAAGCCGAAGCTGCATATTTAGGCATGAAGTAGATAATAATCCTATTTTTTGGGTCAACTGCAAGAGGGATATCGTTAAGTTAAACTCGCGATATCCCTTTTTGCTGTTTAACTGGGAAACGAGTTAGGGTAAAACAACGTCATCAACAGCCATGAGTCTATTAAGATTGAAACGATGAGCCATCACTTCTTAGTCACAAAACTGTTTCAGAGTGCGGCGATCGCCGTGAGTTTGTCGATTGCTGTACCAACGGCCCTGACCGCCGCGATCGCGACTCCTGCTGTGGAAGTCGCGCAAAACAGCGAAGACCCCGATACCTTGTTTAATCGTGGTGTAACCCAACTGCAACAAAAGAATTTTAGTGGCGCGATCGCCAGTTTTAGTCAAATTCTCGCAGAAAATGACGAAGATGCCATGGCTTATCTCGGCCGGGCGATCGCCTATCGCAATCAAGGAGATTACCGCCAAGCCATCGAAGACTACAACGCCTCGATTCGCTTACAACCGGATAACCCCAGCGCTTATCTCGATCGCGGTATTTGCTATTATCAACTGCAAGAATACGAACAAGCCGAAGAAAACTATAACACCGCCATACGCTATAACGAACAATACGGTCAAGCGTATTATAATCGCGGTTTATCCCGTCTCAAGCAAGGGGAACGACGCAACGCCCTGGCGGATTTTCGCACCGCTGCCGAAATTTACCAAGAGCAAGAGCTAGAGGAATTCTATCAAGATGCCCTCAAGCGCATCGAAGACATCCAACAAGCCGGAGTGCGCTAAAGCTCGATGTTGTGTTGCTGCATATAGCTCAACAACCAATTCGTCATCGTTGCACGACGGGTTTGACGGGGACCAAACTCCCCGATTTTATAACCTTGAAAGCCTAACTTTTCTTTCAAAAGTTGTTTATTTTCCTTGGGAATCGACCGCGTTAACTTCACCGTGGGCGGTCGATTTTCAATAAAATCAGGCGGTTCGGGATAATCATTGCGCCAGGTTTCTTCGACGGCTTGATTATCCCATTGCTGAGACTCGCGGTCGTAGCGATAACCGAGATAATACCAAACCAATTCGTTGACTTCGCGATCGCTAATTTCTTCTTTTAAAATCGCCCACAGAGTCTCGGCGTTCAACGGTAATGGTTGGGACATTTTGAATGAATAATTAACAAATTACAATGAACAATTTACAACGATGGGACACTCTTTGAAAATAAATCCCGTTGTTCGGGTTGCAATGCCTGGGAATTTTAGCTTTTAGCCTTTATTTTGAGAGTCCGTCACTCCAGTTTCCAATGGACTTTGGAAAAAATAACCCAGCCATTGAGTGAATGATTAGAAAAATAAGGACTAAATAAAAAGGGACTCCCCTTCTTGGGGTAGAAGGGGAGTTAGGGGGGTGAGACTGGGGATTGGGGATCCAGTCACCTGATTAGTAGTGTGACACATCATCCCTGAAAATTTCAAGAGCTTATCTAAACATTGGCGACAGGAGAGGTGAATTTGTGAGGTTTTGGCAAAAGCCGACCCCTTGGCAAGTCGGGACGATTTTAATTGTCGGGGTACTGGCGGTTTCGACAGCGGCCATTTTTATCCGTTTAGCGATGGAAACGGCACAAATTCGTAGCGTGGGTTTTAGTTTATTTTTGGCGGCATCTCGCTTGGCGATCGCGTCGTTATTAATCGTTTTACCCCAAGGGCGATCGCGATTCGCGCTCCCCCTTAACTCCCAATCCTTTTATTATGCAGTTGGGGCGGGAGTTTGTTTAGCGGTACATTTCGCCGCTTGGATTACGTCCTTGTCTTTGACCTCCATTGCCGCTTCAACCACCTTGGTCACCACCAATCCCGTCTGGGTGGCGTTGTTGTCTTGGTTGTGGTTCAAGGAGAAACCCGGCAAAATCGCGATTTTCGGCATTGCGATCGCCCTAGCCGGAGGCATATTCATCGCTTGGGGGGGGAGTGAATCCCTCAACACCGCCCCGAATCCCCTGTTAGGCAATGGTTTGGCTTTAATAGGAGCGTGGATGGCCAGTTTGTACCTCTTACTCGGTCGCGAAGCCCAAAATCGCGGCTTGGGGACAAATGGTTATATCAAAATCGCTTACTCCACGGCAGCTTTAGTTTTATTGCCCTTGCCGTGGTTTTTTGGCGGTCAATATGGCGGTTATCCGGCTGCGGTTTATCTTTATATCTTTTTAATGGCACTTATTTCCCAAGTTTTGGGTCATACCAGTGTAAATTGGGCAGTGCGATGGATTTCTCCGACCCTGGTTACCTTGGGGATTTTATTTGAACCCGTGGGGGCAAGCGTTTTGGGATTTTTCATTTTTGGTGAAATGCCTCAACCACAAACGATTTGGGGGGCAATTATCTTGCTGCTGGGGGTAGGAACAACCGTCATTGGCACTCGCGATCGCGATGGTCAAACCCCATCTACGGGATGATCCCTGTATGGCCAAACTGTACATCTGAATTTGGTATGATGGCTTGACAAAACCCTGAAGTGAAACTAAATCAAGCTACAATGCCTTATGCGATCCCAAGGCTGTTTGGAAATGGGCTAATTTCGGCTCAATAGTTCGTTATGAATCAACTGTACAACAGCTTTACGCTGTTTTTAAGTTTATTAGTCGAAGCTGTCCCCTTTTTGATTTTGGGGGTGTTGCTATCGAGTGCGTTACTTTTTTTAATCGACGAGCGTCAATTGATTGCTCGTTTACCCCGTAATCCTTTGTTAGGGTCATTTGTAGGGGGATGTGTGGGCTTTTTGTTTCCGGTGTGCGAATGCGGCAATGTCCCGGTGGCTCGGCGGTTACTGGTGCAAGGTGCGCCCACTTCGGTGGCGATTTCGTTTTTGCTGGCGGCCCCGACCATTAACCCCATTGTCATTTGGTCAACTTGGGTGGCGTTTCAAGACGTACAAGTCGTCTTATTGCGGATTGTCTTTTCGTTGGCGATCGCGACGATTATCGGTTGCTTGTTTGGCTTTCAAAAAGACCCCGTCCCCATGCTACAGACCGAATTGGCAAATCGCGTGGCCATGCTGGCTAAAGGTAAGCCCCAAGGCAAATCCTATACCCAAAAGGAAGCTGTCCCCGCTTTATTACAATCGGGAACCTTTTTCCTCGATAAACCCGGTCAACCGGTTCGTTTAGACGAAGCGATCGCCCCAGTCGTCGGCATTACCCCGGCCCAAGCCAAAGGCCGCGGTACGAAGCTGCGTTTGTTTGTAGACAACACGGTGCAAGAGTTTCGCGAGTTAGGGGGAATGCTAATTTTAGGTAGCGCGATCGCGTCGATTATTCAGGTTTTTGTACCGCGAGAAGTGGTTTTGAGTTTGGGACAAGGGCCGATTACGTCGATTTTGGCCATGATGCTGTTAGCGGCGGTGGTTTCCATTTGTTCGACCGTCGATGCCTTTTTTGTCCTGGCTTTCGCTTCAACCTTTACCACCGGATCGCTGCTGGCGTTTATGGTTTTCGGGCCGATGATTGATATCAAGGCCATTGGTTTGATGCTGTCGATTTTCAAAACCCGCACGATTTTTTATCTGTTCGCGATCGCCGCCCAACTCACGATTTTGTTTACTCTGTCTTATAGTTATTTCTTTTAGGTTTTGTCCTTTTTTTGGGCAGTGGGCTTTACAGTTATCAGTCATCAGTTATCAGTCATCAGTTTTTTAGGCAGTAGGCTTTACAGTTATCAGTCATCAGTTATCAGTTATCAGTGTTTTGGGCAGTAGGTAGTGGGTAGTGGGCAGTGGGCAGTAGCAGTGGGTAGTGGGGGAAGAAATGACCAATAACCAATAACCAATAACCAATAACCAATCACAAATGACTAACGACAAATGACCAACAATCGCTTTTTTAAATTTGTTTTACCCTGGATCGATACCCTGACTTTAGCGGCTTGGGGGATTTTGTTTCTCAAACTCTTAATTACCGGGCAGTTTCGGTTATTAATTCATCCCAACTACGCCGGATTAGTTTTGGCGGCGGGAATTATTTTAATGGGCGTTAGTCTTTTTAAAGGTTGGCAACTGTGGCGATCGCGTCGGCGCAGAATTGAAACCTCTCCCCAGGTACAACACATCACCTTATTTCCCCCCGGTTGGAGTACCCTTTTGCTGCTCATTACCGCCGTTTTGGGGTTAAGTATTCCGCCTCGCGTTTTAGCCAGCGACACCGCTCTACAGCGAGGGGTAACAGAAGCCCTCCCAGTGACTCAAACCCAACGGCAAAGTTTCCGGGGGACAATTAAACCTGAAGATCGTTCGATTGTGGAGTGGGTGAGAACCCTCAATGCTTACCCTGAACCCGATGCTTATACCGGGCAGAAAGTGAATGTAACGGGGTTTGTAGTGCGAAATCCAGAGTTTCCCGAAGGTTATGTGTTGTTGTGTCGGTTTATTATTACCTGTTGTGCGGTGGATGCTTCTCCGGTGGGACTGCCGGTGAAATTAAGTGCCGATCAACTTGAGGTTGAAAATGACACTTGGTTGCGGGTCGAAGGTCAGATGACCACCGAAACCCTAAATGGTAAGCGACAACTGACGATCGCCGCCGAAACCGTTGCAGAAATTCCCACTCCCGCAGACCCCTACAAGTTTGCAGACTAAGCCAATATTTCGACGATCTCCTCACACATCTAAATTGACTCATGATCGGTAAACGCAAACAACGCTTACAACCTCTCGATCGAGCCGCGATCGCGCTAATTTTGGTGTTATCGGTTCTGTTAGCTTTGTTAATCTGGAGCGGTAATGCCTGTACCGGGTCGGATTGTTTGTTGCATTCTGGCCCCCGCGTCCGCAGTTTTAGCTGGCAAAATGAACGCATTAGCGCTGACGATCGCGCCTTTATTCTCACCTTTAGTCGTCCGATGGACAAAGCGAATGTTGAGAATAACTTGAAAATCGAGCCGGAGTTACCCGGAAAGTTTAGCTGGGTGGGTCGCACGATGGCTTATACCCTCGATAAACCCGCTCCCTATGGCACAGAGTACAATTTAAGGCTCCAAGGGGCGCGAGAGCAGTTTAGCGATGCGAAAAGCACAGGGACGCTCATGCAACCCTTTGAAACGACTTTTACCAGTCGCGATCGCGCTTTTGTTTATGTGGGTGTAGAAGGAGAAGAACGGGGAAGATTAATTTTATTTAATTTGACCCAAGACCAAAAAACCATCCTCACGCCAAAAAACCTGGTTGTGACGGACTTTAAGCCTTATCCCGATCGCGCTTATATTTCCTTTTCAGCCGTGGATACCCGCAACGAAGACCCCAGTTTGGTCGAACAGCAAATTTATCGCGTCACTACAGGCTTAAATCAAGATGCAGCGGGAGATTTAGCCGAAGGTAGTATCGATCTGATGGTTAATAACGACGAATATCGCAACCTCAGTTACGATCTCGGTCAAGACGGCGAAACTTTGGTCGTGCAACGGATTAATCGCGCAGACCCCGCCGATTTTAGTTTATGGGTCAAACACGGAGATGACGCGATCGAACCCCTCAACGATTTACCGAGTGGCGATTTTCTCATTGCTCCTGATAGTACCAGCGTGATTAGTTCCCAGGGAGAAGGGGTAGCGGTATTTTCCCTCGAACCTCAAGAAGAACCTCTCGATTTTCTACCGAAGTTTGGTAAAGTGCTGGATTTCAGTCGCGATGGGACGGCGGCGGTTATGGTAGATTTTAACCAAAATGACCCGGAAAGCCGCTATACACAGTCCTTGTATTTTGTCAACAACCAAGGCAGTCAAGAAGAATTAATCAATGTGCCGGGGACAATTTTAGACTGCGAATTTAATCCCCCTGCGACAAAGTTATACTGCTTGCTCACGGAGTTGATTCAGGGAGAACAATTCATCGAACAGCCGTATCTCGCCTTAATTGACTTAGAAGCCGACGAAAGCGCCCCCATTGTCAAATTACCCGATTATCAAGACGTTGACATGAGTTTAGCGCCCGATGGCTTGGGTTTACTGTTCGATCAGGTCATGCTTGACCCCGATCCGGCTTCTGAAGGGTTGCTGCGAACCAGTTCGGGAAACGCGATCGCGTCGAGTCGGATTTGGCTACTTCTCACGACTTCGGTTGTCCCCGATCGAGAAGCACCCCCTCAGTTAGAAGAATTGCCCATGCGGGGTTTGCGGCCGCAGTGGCTTCCTTAACAGTTATCAGTTATCAGTAATCAGTCATCAGTTTCTTGGGCAGTAGGCATTGGGCAGTAGGGGGGAGTGGGGATTTGGCCCCAGAAAAATGTCAGAAACTTTGGCTTTTAGGGGTTAGTTTTAAAAAGGCTCAAAGCTAGACTAGATAGGCATTACAGCCCCAAAAAAGTAAAAGTAAATTCAAGTTTCAAAGAGAGTCTCTCAGGGGCAGTGGGCAGTGTGACAACTCTAAAATGGTGGGTTACGGCGGATTGCTAGATTGCTGTCGAGCGCACAGGTTTGAGCCGCCTAACCCACCCTACTAAAGCCTCATTTTAGCTGTGTCAAGCCACTACGCGAAAGGACTACATACCAACTGATGACTGATAACTGATGACTGATGACTGAAAAAACTTATCCGGGGAATTGGGAGAGAAACGCCTGAATTTGCGGGGTTTGGAGGAATTGTTGGGCATCTCGTAATAAGCGATCGCCCCAGAGATTTTCCTCTAGAAAGTCCAATTCGGCGTATTTACGATCGAGTTCTAACGCCGCTTCCCCCATTTTCAAAGCTTCTTGCTCTTGTCCTTGGATAAAACGAGCCACCGCGATCGCGAGTAGGGGTTCTGCGGCTTCGGGTTCGATGACTATAGATTCTTCCCAATATTCAATGGCTTCGGCTACATTGCCTTGCTCGTATTTAGCCAAGCCGATATTATTAACTCCCGGCCAAAATTCGGCTTCTAAATCCACTGCTTTCTCGTAAGTCGCGATCGCGTCGGGGTATTCTTGCAGTATCAAGTAAGAATTACCCAAATCAAACAAGGCTTCGAGGGCTTCCGGTTCGTATTTCAGCCCCGCTTCAATTTCTTCGACGGCTTTGCGGTATTCCTCTTGTTGGAAATAAGCCGAACCTAACGTAAAGTAAATTCCCGCTTCTTCTGGAGCAATGCGACGGGCTTTGAGCAGGGTTTCGATTCCCTTGTCAAACTCCTCTTGTTGGACGTAGAGCGTCCCTAAAACGAACCAAGTTTCAAAAGCATCGGGAGCGAGTTGTACCGCTAATTCGGCTCGCGGTAACGCTAAATCGTACTGCTCGAAGCGTACCAGTTGAATCGCATCTTGCACTAGGGCAATTCCCTGTTCTTCGAGCATGGACGATTCTAACTGGGGTGTATAAGGAAGGAGGGCTTGAGCCTTGGTTGGTAATGCCACTCCCCACACCGACGCGATCGCCCCAATTGCCACTAACCAATTCTTCGCTAAACTCGGCACAATAAGCTGCCTCTACTCTCTCAACACATGAATAAAATACTGTTTACTAAGATAGCGCTATTCTCCCGGAGCGTCTTCCTTTGATTTTCAAGTTTCGCGGCCAATGTGAATGTCGCGGACGCGAATCGGGACGCAAGCATGAGTCATTTGGGCAATTTGCAGGGGTTCCCCTTTGCCGCACATATTAGTTCCGCATTGCTCTAATTCCGATTCACCACCAATTGCATCGACTTTGTTCCAAAATTCGGTAGTCATGGCGTGATAGGTCACGTTTTTGAGCATTCCCACCACTTTACCGTTCTTTACTTGCCAAAAGGCATCGCCGCCAAATTGGAAGTTACGCCGTTGTTGGTCAATGGAAAAGCTACCAACACCATCGATTAGGATACCGTCTTTGGTATCGGCGATCATTTCGGCTAAAGTCGCGGTGTGACTTCCTCCGGGTTTTCCGGGTTCTAAACCCAGATTGGGAATGCGTACCATGGGGACACTTGACCAACTATCGGCAAAAGCACAACCGTTGCTGCTATTACGTCCTAGACGATAAGCGGTTTCGCGATCGCACAGATAATCCACCAAAATACCATCTTTGACCACATACCATTTTTGCGCTTTTACCCCCTCGTCATCGTAGCCCATGGTACTGCGTCCGCCAACTTGGGTGCGATCGGCGACAAAGTTAACCCAAGGAGCTGCATACTGAAGCTTGTTCAAGTTATCCGTTGTCGCAAAGCTTGTTCCGGCGAAATTGGCTTCATAACCGTACACGCGGTCTAATTCTGTGGGATGTCCGACGGATTCATGAATGGGGAGATAGAGATTACTGGGTTTGAGAATAAGGGTTGTAGCGACTCCAGAAGGACTTTCTGGGGCGTTGACCTTCTCAATGGCTTCTGTAGCCACGCGGTCGATATTGTCCAGTAAATCGGCTTGATTGATGTGTTCGTAGCCTTTATTAAGGGGGGGACGCTCGTAACCGCGATCTTGTGCATCTCCGTTCGCGATCGCGGTACAAGTATAACCGGGATAACTGCGATACAGGGTTTGCTCGATGATTGACCCCACGGTAGAGGCAAATAATTTGTCTTCGCGGTTGAAACTGAGGTAAGAAAAGGCTTTTTTAATGCCTTTGTCTTCATAACTCAGCAATTTCTCGTTAATGCTTAATAATAATTCCGCTTTCTCAGCAATCGGGATGTCAAACGGATCGATTTCAATGGGTGTGGTGTAGCTATCCTGATATGCTTCGACGGGGACTAAGCGCACCGGATTTTGTTGTGTCAAACGGCTTCCTTTTGCTGTTTCCACCGCTTGCTGCACAATGCGTTGCACTTCTTCGGGGGTTTGTCGGGGACTGGCTGCAAAGCCCCAAGCCCCATCGAGTAATACCCGCACCCCAAACCCGGAACTGGTATTGTCGGCTAGGGTAGAGAGGGAGCGATCGCGAGCGACGAATCTCTGAGTGCGATCGCGACATATCCGAATATCGCCATATTCACACCCCGCTTGTCGAATCAAGTCAATCGCGAGGGCTGCAAGTTCTTGGGCTGATGCGCGTTTGGTGGGTGTTTGTACCATAATCAATAGTTTGTGCGATCGCAGGAGATTGTTTCTATTTTGCCTAATTTTTCTCAGTTTGGATATGGCAATTTTTCGGGTTTACCAGACTCACGACAAAAACTCTATACTCTCAAGCAGCGATCGTGAAAAATTACCATGACGCAAACAACCCTTAACCCCAAATCTCGCGACCAACACATTATTTATTCTGGCATTACCTGGCAACAATTCAAACTGATTCAAGCCGGTTTTGCCGAATCTTCTGCCATTCATCTTTATTACTACAACAATACCATTGAAATTCTCATGCCGGGACGCGAACATGAGTTTTTTAAAAGCATCATCGGAATGCTAATCGAACTATTTTGTCTGCAAAAAAATATCGAATTTGAACCCCTAGGGTCTACTACCCAAGAAAGCCCCGAAATTGCCTCAGCCGAACCCGATGAGTCTTATTGTTTTGGTGTATCTAAATCGATTCCCGATCTCGTTATTGAAGTCATTTTTACCAGTGGCAGTACCAACAAACTACAGCGTTACCAAGCCCTAGAAATCCCCGAAGTTTGGTTTTGGCAAGATGGCGTTTTCAGTTTATATCATCTACAAAATAATCACTACGAAATCATTTCCCACAGCCAAATCCCCGAATTCGCAGCATTAAACATCGAATTACTGACTCGCTGCGTCTTGATGGCGCAAACCTCACGGTTAGAAGC
>JBKHDX010000175.1:0-10751 GCA_046541115.1 Spirulinaceae cyanobacterium
ACATATAAATTGCCACTCCGCTCGTCTATTCTAACGAGTTCGACAGCTTTATATTGCCAGCCAGGGTAAATTGCATTCGTCAAGCGATAGCAGAGTCGATAAAGCCCCTGAAATTGTTTGATATTGGGTTCCATGTTTTGTTCGTCGTTGGGTAATGCTTTCAGTTGCGCGATCGCCTGTTCGAGTAGTTCTGTCATAATATCAAAATATAAAATACTACTCTTTTCGCTTAATTCACAATCTACTATTTCATCATGGTTAAAACAACTGCACTTGACCAAATTACCCTATATGACTTAGAGCAACAATGGGGTTTAGAAATGAGTACAGACCCCAATTTTTTCACGGAATGGCAAGAAAATTTGCCTGTATTAACAGCAGTAGAATGTCAGCAACTCCAGCGAGTGGAAGCGGCTTATAACAATTTAGAAAAGCGGGCTTTATTGGAAGAAATAGTTAAATTAGCGGTGGTTTCACCTTTATTAAACTTAGCAGGTTTCTTCTTAGCGCCGTTTTATATCGAAACAGAAAAAAGCATTGAAATTACTGTTGAAAATGATGATTTTGTATTGCGGGGTCGAATTGATATTTTAGTAGTGTGCGATCGCGTCTGGGTATTAACCATTGAATCAAAGCGGGGTGAGTTTTCCCTCAAAGTTGGTATTCCCCAGGTTTTATCTTATATGTTAGCCGCTCCGACAAATCAAAAAATGTTATACGGTATGGTGACGAATGGGGGGAGTTTTATCTTTTTGAAATTAGTCCGGGGCGATCGCCTTCTCTATGGTCGCTCAAAATTGTTTATCCTAGGACAAGATAATGGTTTGGAGCAAACTTTACAAGTTATGAAGCATTTAGCTGAAATTTTACAAGACTAACCGAGACAGAGGCTAGTTTTTACATTCCCCGGTACAATCCAGAAGCCAGGTTAACAGGGTTAAAATATTGAACTAAATCGGGAATAATAGAAGTAACTGACATTTCTCAAAATCAATGATCCCCAAAATATTAGCCGCAATTTCCATTTTAGGAATAATATTCCTAAGCTCGTCTCAGCCTCAAATTCCGCCAGCTTTAGCACAAACAACCAACTGCGATCCGGCTTATCCCGATCCTGATGTCTGTATTCCCTCTCCTCCACCTGACTTGGATTGTGGTGAAATAGAGTATCGGAATTTCACCGTTTTACCCCCCGATCCTCATCGCTTTGATGGCGATAAAGATGGTATTGGTTGCGAAAAACGCTAGTCTAAAATTGACTCAATTTTGTTTACCAGTAATATCAAATTTAATTGCCGAAACTCACTGCTTTTCGAGTCCGTAATAGCGGACTTTGTTAGCATTGGTTCCCCGGATTTTAATCCGTGGGCGGGTTAATTGGATAAACTAAGACTAAATTTGGCGATCTAGTTTCTCAATACAACGTTTTAAAACCTAGGCAAAGCCTCATGTTTTCGTCAACAAATGACAAAGGACAAAACTTACTGACTTAGCCACGCGATCGCGCTCCTAATCCATTCTTCTGGGTTAGGATTTTTAAGGAGCATTGCGTCACGACTGAGGACAGAAAGGGCTTGTTCGATTTCTTCGCTTTCGTAACCTAACGCCAGTAAAGTCATTTCTACGTCTTCGAGGACAGGAAGTTCGGGAACGACGTTATCTTTACTTTTTACCCCCACTTGCGATCGCCATTGCGAAAGTTTCGTCCGCAGTTCGAGGGATACCCGTTCGGCGGTTTTCTTACCAATGCCTGGGGCTTTTATCAGCGTCCGAATATTGCCCGTGACGATGGCTTGAACCAGGGTTTCGAGGTCGAGGGTGTCAATGAGGGCGATCGCGCCTTGTGAGCCAATACCGCTAACACTGGTAAGATGGCGAAATAAGTCTCGTTCGGCAGCACTAGAAAAGCCGTATAGTATGATTTGGTCTTCGCGGATTTGCTGATGCACAAAGACTTTCAGGCTTTCGGGCTTGTCCGTCGAGAGGGTACGCGCATAACGAGAAGGAATTTGTACCGCGTACCCGATTTGGCTGACTTCGAGAATCAAAACAATGCGGTTATTGAGGCTTTTGCGGGTTTCAACAACTTGTCCCTGGAGATAATCAATCATGTAATGAAGCTAAAGTGCTTTAAGCCTTCGAGGATACCACCTGCACAGGACGCTTGGGCAAAATAGCAGCGATCGCGATCTTGTTCTTGATACCATTGTCGTAGTTCGGGTTTAGCATTACCCACAATGACACCGCAACAGGGTTCAATGCTAAACAAGGCAATATCATTACCAGAATCGCCACAAACCACGGTATTTTCCGGCGCAAAGCCCCATTTTTGCCGAAGATATTGTAAGGCTAACCCTTTATCGCCATTTTCCGGCAGAATATCTAAGTCTTTGTCTGCACTATAGATGATTTTAGTTTTCAGTCCTTTTTCGGCTAAAACGCCTTTTAATCGCGGGATGAGTTCTTTTGCGGCTGAGGGAGAGATGCAAAAGCTGACTTTATATGCAGTTTGTTCGGAGTCGGGTTGAGGCATTAAATCGGAGTAATGGGCTGTCAACGCAACGATTAATTCCCGATCCCAATTTTGACTGAGTTTATTATCCCATTCTGCATCGGTTTTATCTTCATCGGGGTTGAGGTAAATTGCCGTTCCCACCGAACAAATTAAAGCGTCGGGAGTCAGTAACGTTTCTTTTTGAGTAAGCTGCTGATAAAGAAAGCGCGATCGCCCCGTGGAATAAATAATTTTGATATTATCATTTTGGCGTTGATCTGCCAGGCGTTGGTTAAGGGTTGCCAAAGCTGCGCGATCGCCCACTAAAGTATTATCTAAATCCGTAACAAATAAAAACTGACTCATAATTGTTCGTAGTAAGCCCTTTAGGACTTGCCTTTTTTTTACACTCTCTCCCAGGATAGTATTTAAACTTCAACTCCGCTAGGTTGCCAACTGTCGAGAAACTTTTGAATCCGTTTCAATTCTTCCATATATTCATACAGTTCATCTCGCTGAAACTCTAAAATCGCAATGACGCGATCCACTTCTACTTCCTTACTCGAACGTTCTTTCAGTAAACGGCGAAACTCCTGTTGAAAGCGATCGATATACTCATAAATTTGCTTTTCTGCTTGACGGAAATCTTCAGCGACTTGCTTTTTAATCGTGCGTTCGACTACCGTTAAACTACCGAGGGTTTGACGGTCAATTTCAAACTTAATTGCCTCAATCGTTTTTCGCAAATCAATGGCATAATAAGAACGGCGATCGTCTACCGGAATATCCACTTCGTAATCCCGACAAAAAGCCCGACGCTTTTCTTTCTTCAAGCGGGTATAACTTTCTGTATAACGTTCTACTTGTGCGTCAATGCCTTGAAACTCAAAATCAAGTCTTTGAATCGGATTAATATTAAGCTCAATATTTAACGATTCCCCAATATGACGAGATAACTCATCGGAAATCATTTGGATATTATTAAAAATATCTGTAATCAATTCTTCCCGAATCGCTTTGCCATCCGTCGCCATCTTATCATAGGTATTTAGCCACCAGTTTTTGATGAGAACTGCACAAAAGCCATTAATATCCTCTTTGACAAGATTTACTTCTTCTTCCGATTCACAGCGAATTTCATAAGGGTTTTCTGCTTCTTGGACTAAGCCCGAAATGACTTTGCGGAGAGATTCAGCTAGACGCTGCGGCACATCAAAATAAGTCCCTGATTCTGAAGTTTCGGGGTTTTCTACTTCTGATTGGCTTTCGTGTTCTTCGGCTTCCCAAGACTGAATAAATAAGTTAATTTCTTCTTGAATGGTTAACTTCGCTTTCTCGGCAAATTCTAATAATTCTTCGCGGAATTGTGCAACTAACTTTGTTTCTTGACGATCGACTAAAGTTTTAACTCCTTTCACTTGGATAATGGCATTTTGCGCCACAGAAGTATATTCTTCAATCTTCTGACGCAAAGGCTGAATTTCCATTTCCCATGCGTTAATTCGTATATTCAAACTATCCTCAATTGCGCGACTAGCTTTCTCTAGTTTTGCGAGGATATCGCTGAGTAAATTCCACCCGGAATTTTCTACCACTTTCTGTACGACTAAATCCTCGACAGATTTAATTAAACTTTCCTCTAAAGCTCGATCTGCAATTTTACTTGGTGCGGGTACAATCAGATCGCCTTCTGCGTTTTCTTGGGCGTATTGTGCGCTAAAAAAGCGTTTAAAATTCTTCAGTTGACTGGAAGTAGCAGTATTTTGAATAATGAGTTTCGCTAACAGCCCTTGCCAAGCGCTCACGGGGTATATAATGGGGTTAGGAATGCCCAACTGTGCGAGATTGGTTTTCAAGTCTGCGATCGCGTCTTCAATCGGACGATCTTCTTCGGTTTTACGGTCGATTTTATTGAGGATAAAATAGATTTTCCCCGTATTTTGTAATAAAAACTCCTGCCGTTGTTCAATTAAATCTTGCAGTAACTCTAAATTCGTATTATCTTTAAACGAACCGTAATCTAAAATAAACAAAATCGCGTCGCAAGTCCGTAAAGCCTGCAAAGCCGTTTCTTTAAGCGAAACCGCATTAAACTCCGTCGAATGCCATTCATTTGGCCCTGGAGTATCCACCAAAGTCAATCCATTCAACGACGAAAGCTGATTAATCGCCTCAATGGGATGCTCTAAACGAAAGCGTAAAGTTGCCTCTTGATTGGCATTCGTGCGAATCTCTCTCGTCCGTTCCAAAAAGCGTTTCTGAATACTTTCAGCATCCCCAGAAGCCACTACAATCGGTTTGCGCTCTCCCTGACGATATTCGAGCAAACGGGGCGTTTCCGTAGTAGGAATCGGCTGAATATCAGTGCGACACACCGTACAAGCTTCTGTTTCTGTTGCTAAAACATCCGCCCCAATCAACGCATTTAAAAACGTACTTTTTCCCGCTTTCATGGCAGCAATAACCGCCACCTGATACTTTTGTTCGTGCAGGGCATTCAGGGCTTGGGTAATATCTTCTTCAATGCCTTTTAAAACAACTTCTCCCTCATTTCCGCCATCATTACCCGCCCGTAATTCTTGCAGGTATTGTAGTAATTTAATACCCGTGGTGTAAATATTTTCGTAAGTTTCTTGAAACTGTTGAGAAGACATACCCAGATTGCCCTATAACGCGCAATAAGCCTGTTGGTCGTAAGTCCTTCAGGACTTGCCGAATAGCTACAGCTTACCGCAACTTCGGCAGATTCAGTCAATAATATCCCAGAGTAACCTTTCTCCGCTTGTACCCTTCAGGGCTTGCAGTCTCTCTTGAGGTAGCGAGAAGCGATTTCGCTAACCCCAAACCCGACGCATATTCAATATAAAACCGGGTAAAATATCTTCCCCCGATAACTCAATGGGATTGGACAATACTTCAACTTCTAAACCCACTCGGTAAACGGTTACAGTGCAATTTTGCGGGTCAATTAACCAACCCAATCTCGCACCATTATCCAGATACTCTTGCATTTTTTCTTGTAAGGATTTGAGGCTATCCGAAGCCGAACGTAATTCAACCACAAAATCCGGGCAAATCTGCGGAAATGTATCTTTTTGTTCGTCGGTTAGTGCTTCCCAACGTTCTTGACTAATCCAACAAGCATCAGGGGAACGAATTGCACCGTTGGGTAAAATAAAGCCTGTACTACAATCAAAGGCTTCTCCCTGTTGATAATCTTCGTACCAGCGATACAGTTGTCCAATAATAGTAAAGTTCCGTTTACCAGTTTCCCATCCGGTGGGGGGATTCACGATTAACTCTCCTTGGGCTGTTCTTTCGAGTTGTAATTCTTGATTGCAGGCTGCTAGGATTGTGAATTGTTTTGGGGTGACGTGGAGTTTTAAGGTTTTGGGTAAATTCAGTAATATTGTGTCGGTTTCTGGTTTGGCAGGAGTTTGTACCATGACGACTCTTATTGTTAGAGATTGTCTGTTTAAATGTTAGCGCGATCGCGTTTCCCTCATCCCAAACCCCTCTCCCACGGGAGGAGGAGGGGCTTAATTTATAGTTATAGTACTTTCTGGCCGCCCGCAGATTAAAAATCTGGGGCTAGATTTACCAAGTCCGTCTTCGCGGACTGTAGAGATTGGTGTACGGAAATCAATTGGAATGACCCCTAACCAAAAGCCACTTGATTTTGAGACTCGACAAACTGACGCAAGCGCAATAACGTAAACGTCTGACCGAGACTCAAGGGTAATAGGGAAATCCCCTCTAAACGGGACTGTACCCAACCATCTCCCCAATACCATTCATGGTAGCCATCTATGCCTTCACTGAGGATTAAACGCAGACATTGATCGTTGGCTACTTCTACATGATGCGCGATCGCGACTGGCCCGATCCAACTCTTAAAAGATAATTCAGGAACAAGCATTTCGGGCAATCCGTTTTCAAATCGTTGGGGAAACAACCACTGACGCAACTGAGAAGTTCGCAGTAAGCTATCCTCCAGGACTTTTGCGGAGGCTTCGATTTCAATACGGAGATGACTTTGTTGAAATTGACCGAACATGATGGTTTCAATAAAAAATCAAAAATACTGCTTTTACCATAACGCGATCAGCGAATTACGCCCTGTTCGACAGAACGTACTCCACTCCCCCCAAAAGGTTCGGGAGAACCAATAAAGTTAAAGTCGCTGATACGGACGCTAAAGGAAGCCAAGCCGAGGACGGGATTATAGCGGACGGAAACATTGTGCGTCCGACGACTGTATTCCAAAATATAATCTGTCGTGAAAGCTTGTCCGGTATTGAGGTTAACGCCACTTTGGAAACCAATGCGAAACGGCCCGTAAACTTGCTGGGTGAGTCCGTAGGAGAGAGTACGAGTATCGGCAAAGCGGTCAAAAAGGAAGGGAGAAAGCCCCCCTCGTATCCCTTGGGAGTAAGTGATATTAAACCCAGTATAATCGAGCCAATCGCGGGAAAAATGACCGAATTGCCCTTGTATGCCTAAACTACCACTCAAAGAGGGTTGAGTATCACCGCTACTGTAGTAACTGTAAACCCCGGTTAAACCTGTAGAAAGGGAAACATTAGGAACTATGGTAGTAGGAGTGTAGCGCAAGCCTTCATCGGGGGTTGCAGGGAGAGGTTCCCCACTCCAGAGGGTAAAACTGCGGGACAGAAAAGCGGCCCCCTGATAGCGAGTGAGAGTGACGCGGTTGTTATCCCGTGGAAGTGGGGGAAGCAAATCGGGACGGTCTGTATCGGCGTTGATGATTTGGGCCCCGGTTTGATAGGAGAAATTGATCCCAGTATTCCCAATCGCGATATTGGGGGAAGTCAGGACAACCCCAAAGTTACTTTGAACGGTTTGGAAGCCCAGAGAACCGTTAAAGAGGCGATCGCGATAATTGGCATCAAAGGTAAGATTATGAGGATTAGGAAGCCCCCATAAATCGACTTTTTGATTGAGTCGGGCGCTACCGCGAAAGCGAGTTTCAAAATCACTAGGGTCTAAGCTCGTCCACACCCCACCTGCGGTAAAATTGGTGCGATCGCTAAATCGAACCCGCACACCACTTTTTAAGCCAAAGTTATCGGGAGAAAACCCCCCACCATCGAGTAATGAACGCTGCACAAAATATTGCGGTGTCACACTCCACTGAACGCTAGGCGTATTGACAATAAAGAAACGGCGGTCAATGTATAATCCCCCTCGTTCCCCGTCATCATAAGCAATATTAAACAAACCCGATTCTTCTTCATCCGGGCCAAAAACATAGCGACGGGGAAACACCGGAACCGCTAGTCCTTGATCGAAGACTAAACGGGTATTAGTAGTGACTAATTCGCTGGTTTCCGGGCCAATACTGCGAACGGTGGCGGTATCGGCGCGAATTTCTAGTTCTGGAGGCGAAAACGGGTCATTGGTAAGGCGCACATCAGTTCCGACCCATTCATCCCCCTCAAACTCGACTTTTCGGGCTTCGTAGCGTTGATTGTTAACTTGACCGGTCACCCCTCCTACCGGGAAAGGAACGTTTGCAATGTCGCTGACACCCCCCACATTAATTTGAATCCCTTGGTCGGGGGAAATGTTTTGAATGGGTTGTTCGGCTAAAAGGCGATCGCTCAACGGTCTAGCTAATACAGTACCGCCAATCGGGGGTGGCGTGGGGGCGCTATCTCGGCCAAAGGTGCGTTGATCGAGTACGCCCCTAGCGTTGTAAAATGTCCCTCGGTCTTGCACAAAAAAGTATTCGAGGCGATCGCCCCGGGTCAGTTGATCCCCGCGACGCAAAGCCACATCATCTTCAGCGATTAACAAGCGGTTTTCGAGGTTAATTCGCACGCGATCGGCTGTGAGAACCCCTCGCGACAAGCGTACCACCGCATTCCCTGTTGCGGTGACGATTTGGCGGTTTTGGTCGAATTCTTGGCGGTCTGAGGTAATCTCAATCACATCATCCGGGGAGATTTGCAGAGAAGGAACCGGATTAGGATTGGGTAAGTTTTCATCCTCAAATTCTTCTCCCTCGGTGTCCACTTCAAATTCTTGGGTTTGTCCCCCTCTTTCTTGCATAATAATCCGCTTGGAATCGGGCGCGACCGGGAGTTCCACGTCGGTGTGAGGTGCTAGGGTTTCCGGTGTGCCGATTTCGGGTTCTGGAGGCGAAATTTGCTCGATTGCTTCGGGAATCGAGGGCAGTTGAGCTAGGGGAGGCGGTTCTGGGACAGGCGTTGTAGGCGTTTCTAGGGATGCAGGGGCGATCGCATCATCTACCTTATCATCTTGTTCCGCAGCTTCAGTATCGAGGGCTTCAGAAGTCGAATATTCTGGCGTAGCTGAAATCGTGGTTTCCGGTGGAGTGGGTTCAGCCGTAACCGAAAATTGAGGGTTAGAGGTAAAATGATCGGCAGTAGACCCTATTGTAGAAGGGCGATCGGCATTAACGGTTTCAATAAGAACGGGCAGATCGGGCGGCGGAACTGGAACAGACATCAATTTGTTAAGTCTTGAAGGATGAACATCTTTGTTGCTCCGAAGCCTTACTTTAACACTGTTCTAGGTTGCTTCAGCGATTCAGGACAAACATTTTTTTGGGGTGAGTCAACCCCACCCCATCCGCATGATTCACCGAAGAACGCGATTTATTATTCTAAGTCGCGGCGTTTGGGGTTACGAGACGGATCGCTCGACAGAAAACCAAACACAAATAAGCTAATAAAGAAAGCAACAACGATGTAAACAGCGATTTTTAGGGTTACCATATTTCTCCCAATCAAACTTTAAAGGATTAAACCGATCCCGGCTCGACAAAACCCGGGACGTTTTTGATTTTTAATTGCTTTCTTATCATACCGAAGTACGGTAATCTTTTGGTGGATGGGGCTACGGAGAAACGCACACAAGTGTTAATTGCTACTCCTGACGCGACCCGCTTTCGGGATGTTCCACATCAAGAATCTGACAGATTTTTCTCTTTCAGTTCTGCTGGATCGGGACAAAAGCCCGTTCATCCGATGCCTAAAACTTGCCGTTGTTGCCAAACCATTAACCCGCCGCTAATTAATACAAAAGTCATGACAAACTGGCGAAACCGTTGTTCGCTCATGCGTTCTAACACCATTTGACCCAACCAATTCCCCGGTAAAGCTGCAACCCCAATTAAAACCCCATACCAGAAATAAGGCCCTGTGAATGCACCAAAAGCAGCGTAAGCGGCAATTTTGACACTGTGAACCACAATCATGTGAATCGATTTTGTGGCGATTAGTTCTTCTTTGACCAAACCATAGTTGAGGTAAAGAGGATTCAAAAGGGGGCCCGAACTACCAATTAAACCCGATAAAAACGAATAAGCAAAACCCGCCGGTAAAAAGTACCACGCTTTCACCGGAAAGGCCCGTTGTTTTTTGCCTGCACCATAGCCCAATACCGAAACAATCAAGAATAAACCTAAAAGTAAGCTCAACCACTCAATTTCAGTACGGCTGAATAGAAATGCCCCCGCAACTGAACCTGTGACTGCACCGGGAAGATACCACCACATCAGTTGCCAGTTAATATGTCGCCAATATATCCAAATGCGTTGACCGTTGCCAAACATCATTCCCGTGGTAATCACAGGGGGAACGGCATTCGTCCCTAAAAACACGCCAATCGCTGGAATTAATATGAGTGGACTACCGCCGCCAGCGAGACTACTGATAAACCAACCCACTGTGCTGGCGAAGCTCAACCAGAGAATTTCCACTACACCTTCCTTTGTCTTTATTTACATTTTTTAATTCTTTCTTAATTATTACGCGAATCGCTGATTTTTGGCTGTCGCGATCGCGCCCCAGTCAAAATGCTTCACTGGCGGTCTGTTTATAGAATTATCAGAGGAGGAAACTATAGCTATAGGTTGGGTTAAACGTTAAACGAAGTGAAACCCAACAAAATTTGGTCAAAATCCTGTTGGGTTGAGTAATGGGAATGGTAGGAATTTATGCTCCTACCTAGGATTGGGTGGGGAAATCCCACCCCTACAGGAATATCCTAACGTTGCCAAAACCAGCGACGTTGAAAACGGCTTATGGGTTGGGATTGGGCGTTATCCTGTAAGGCTTGCCACTCCTGAATAATAGATTGTAAATCGTCGGGGAGATCGCCTGTGTTGAAGTCTACAAAGCGAGTCATGCCGTCTTGACCGTAGAGGGTAACGTTGACAACTCCCCGTCCTTAAGGAGCGGGGATTCTCGCTTCATTGGGAGAGTAA
>JBKHDX010000176.1:0-10451 GCA_046541115.1 Spirulinaceae cyanobacterium
GCTGCCTACTGCCCAAAACACTGATGACTGATGACTGTTGACTGATAACTGAAGAAGCTGCCTACTGCCCACTGCCCGCCAAAGGCTGTTGAATATTAACTGTAGCAAGAGTATTTTCTGAAGAAACCACAGGCAGATCGAACCAAAATGTAGTTCCCACTCCCACTTCACTAATCAGGTGAATTTGGGTGTGGTGTTTCTCAATAATATTTTTAACAATGGATAATCCTAAACCCGTGCCTTCGAGGGTGTGAACGCGATTTTCGACGCGATAAAAGCGGTCAAAAATGGCTTTTTGTTCTTCGGGGGCAATACCTGACCCAGTATCAGAGACTTCAATTCGGACTTTTTCAGTATTATTAGTATCTTGCAGTTTATAAGCACGAGCCATCACTAAACCACCTGTTTCTGTGAATTTTAATGCGTTACCAATCAGATTCGCCAACACCTGTAACAACAAGTCATAATGACCCACAACATAGGGTAAATCTGGCTCGATTTCTTTTTTCAATTGAATGCCTTTATCTTTAGCATTGAGTTGATAAGTCCGTAGAGTTTGTTCGATGGGATTGGCAATTTCGACGGACTCTAAGCTATAAGTATTAGAAGATTCGAGGCGAGACAAATCGAGAACATCATTCACCAATCTTGTCAAGCGGTCGGTTTCGTGATTAGCGGTGTGAAGAAACTCTAAACGTTCTTCGGCGCTTAAATCCTCGCCATATTCATAAAGGGTTTCAATAAAAGATTTAATATTAAATAAAGGCGTTCTCAGTTCGTGGGAAACATTGCTAATAAATTGACCTTTAGCTTCGTTTAATTCCACCTCCCGCGTAATGTCTTGAACCGTCATGGCAATGCCTTTAACATTTTCGCGGTATTGATCGAGAACTTGGGTTAAAAGGATACGTAATGTACGTTTCGTTGGTTCGGTGAGGGTAACGCGAAATTCACTGGCTTCGGGGTCGCGGCCTTGATTGGGGTCGAAATCTGCCGCAAGATGGTCTTCTTTATAACGGTTTTCACCCGAAGCAATTTGATATAACGGGCGAGTGAGTTTTACCGTTACATTGGCGGGGAGTTCGTGCAGAATATTGTGACCGATTAGGTCTTTATCTTGCCAGTTAAAAATATGTTTTGCGGTGGGATTCACTAAAATAGCATTAAGATTAGTATCCAGTAAGACGGCACCATCAGCAATTGTAGATACCAAGGTTTCTAATTTAGCTTTTTCGGCAGTGAGTTCTTCAATATTTTGTTCTTCATAGCGTTCTAAGCGTTCGGCCATTTCATTGAAGTTATAAATCAATTCACCGAGTTCGCCACCGAGGGGAAGAGCAATTCTTTGTTTAAAGTTTCCGGCGGCAATATTTTTCACGCCGACGAGCAATTCTTTAATGGGATTGGTAATGGTTAAAGCGTTTAAAACCACCCCTAAAATGACCATTGTCCAAATTGAAACAAAAACGGCAATGGTAACATCGCGGGTTAAGTTTGAATAAGCCACAACGGTGGGATTCGCGTTGATGCCTAAAGCCAATACTCCTAAATAGTGGTTTTCATAATTGAGGGGGACAAAAACATCAGTCACCACGCCATCGGGGGTTTGATGTTGGCGTACCATCGGCACATCGGCATTTTTGGCATAGCTTTCGGGAAGTTCGATGCGTCGTTTGATAGTAAGGGAGTTTTGGACGGCGGCTTCGGAATAGGGAATACCAAAGAAAATTTCCCCTTCCTGGTTGGCGTAGATGAGGTAACGCACGCTAGAGGTACTGCTGTAAAAGCGGGATGAGAAGCGGGCTACTTCAGTTAAGTTATGGTCAGCAATAAGGGGGGTGACGTTGGCGGCTAACAGTAACCCTAAATCCCGTCCGAAGCGGGTATCATTCATGCGTGCGTCTTGCTGAATGGAGTTGACTGCCCAAAAGGTCAGCCCACTCATGATTAAGGAAACAACCAAAGTGGCCGCCGCCATTAATCGGGTCTGAAGGGTAAACTCAGACCACCATTGATGCAAGATTGTCCGAACGGTTTTGAGTAGGGCTAACAAGGTTCAGTTAAAAATAAGTACAGTGAGTTCAAGTTAGGGAATTGTTTGGGGGAAATCTCCCATTTTTTGAAAGACAACTGTTTTTATAGTAAACAAGATTTTTTGTCTTTTTGGTGGGCATAGCATTAACTGAACGCGATCTTGTATCAGTTTTTTCTTGTCTCCTGAAGCTTTAGGACGCTTTGAGACGATGGCCGATATCTCTACGATAGTAAATGCCTTCAAATTCGATGCGATCGATGGCTTGATACGCGAGGGCGATCGCGTCGTCGAAACTGTCTCCTACCCCGGTTACCCCTAACACCCGTCCGCCTTCGGTGAGGGTTTGGGGTTTTTGATATTTGGTTCCGGCATGAAAGACGACGGCCCCGGTGGCTTCGGCAGCATCAATGCCTTGGATGGGGAAGCCTTTGGCATAAGACCCCGGATAGCCTTCAGAAGCTGCCACCACACAAACGGCAGTCCCTGGATGCCATTGTAACGGCGGCATTTGGTCTAGACGTTGCTCGATACAAGCCAGGAGTAATTCAGGCAGGGGGGTTTCGAGTAGAGGGAGGATGGCTTGGGTTTCAGGATCGCCAAAGCGACAGTTAAATTCGAGGACGCGACAGTTGTTGTCTGAGTCAATCATTAACCCGGCATACAATACACCGCGATAATCGATGCCACGGGCGTTGAGGGTGGCGACGGCGGGTTGTAAAATCGTGGTTTCGATGGTTTGTAATAATTCCGGGCTGACAAGGGGCGTGGGGGCATATACGCCCATGCCGCCGGTGTTGGGCCCGGTGTCCCCTTCACCGATTTGTTTGTGGTCTTGGGCGGGAAGTAGGGGTCTGATGGTTTTGCCGTCGGTGAGGGCAAGTACCGAAACTTCTTGTCCGGTTAAAAATTCTTCGATGGCGAGTTTGTGAAAGCCTTGTTGCCATAATGCCGCGATCGCGTCTTGGGCTTCAGGGACTGTCTGAGCGACGACTACGCCCTTTCCGGCCGCTAATCCATCGGCTTTGACCACAATGGGCGCACCTTGCTCGCTGACATAGGTCTGGGCGGCTTCTAAGTCCGTGAAGGTTTGCGATCGCCCTGTGGGTATCCCGGCTTCAATCATTAAGTTTTTCGCCCAGGTTTTACTGGCTTCGATTTCAGCCCCGGCTTGGGTAGGCCCAAACACTTTTACATCTTGTTTGCGTAGATAATCGGTAATGCCGCGAGCGAGGGGTAATTCTGGCCCCACCACCACAAAGCTGACTCCTTGCACCAAAGCAAAACGGGTAATGCCTTCAAAATCATCGACGCGCATGGGCATATTGTGGCAGCGTTCTAACTGCGCTGTACCGCCGTTTCCAGGAATGCAAATGACTTGTTTGACTTTGGGCGATCGCAATAAAGCCCAGGCGATCGCGTGTTCTCGTCCGCCGTTTCCCACAACCAATATCTTCATTTCTATCTCTGACTCCCCTATATTTGACTATTCTTTCTCAGCGCAGCCCATTATGGCACGAACAACTCCCGCAAAGCGGCGATAAATAATGGCACAATGAATCCAGATAGATAGTTTACATTTGTTTACAATAATTGTCATGTATTTAACCTGGCTTGATAGCAACTCCTGGTTTATAGAAATGGGTAACACTCATATATTGCTCGATCCTTGGCTGGTGGATTCCTTGGTTTTTGGGAATTTACCCTGGCTGTTCAAAGGAACGCGATCGCGCCAACGTCCCATTCCTGAGAAAATCGACTTAATCTTATTGTCTCAAGGCTTAGAAGATCACGCCCACCCAGCGACCTTAAAACATTTAGACCGCAATATTCCCGTTTTGGCTTCTCCGAGTGCGGCCAAAGTCGTGCGGGAATTGGGTTATACCCAAGCGATCGCCCTGAAACACCATCAAAGCCATCGCTGGGGCGATCGCCTCCAAATTCAAGCCGTCCCTGGTTCTCCCCTCGGCCCCCTCACCGTAGAAAATGGCTATATTATCCGCGATCTCCAAACCAAAAGAAGCCTTTACTACGAACCCCACGGCCATCACTCAGAAACCCTGAAATCCCAAGCCCCTATTGATGTCGCTATTTCTCCAGTTATCGATCTCAGTTTGCCCTTGGGTGCCACCATCATCCAAGGCTTTCGTAGTGCTTTACAGTTGTGCGAATGGCTACAACCTCAAGTCCTCATTCCCACCGCCGCCGGGGGTGATATTGAGTTTACCGGAGTTCTCAACACCGTTATCCAAGCTCGCGGTAGCACCGATGCCATGCGAGCAAAACTGGCAAAAGCGAATCTCGACACAAAACTGATTGAACCGACTCCTGGGGAGCGTTTTGCAGTACCGCTTTAACAGTTATCAGTTATCAGTAATCAGTCATCAGTTTTGGGCAATCGGCTAACCAATAACCAATAACCAATAACCAATAACCAATGATAAAGGACAAAAAACAAACCATTTGGATTGCGCGTCATGGCAATCGCTTGGATTTTGTCGATCCGGAGTGGTTTGAAAATGCCGATCGCCCCTACGATCCGCCCTTATCCGAGGATGGGATCGTTCAAGGGCAAGAGTTAGCAAAACGGTTGGAAAAAGAAGCGATCGCGCATATTTTTGTTTCGCCTTTTTTGCGGACGGTGCAAACAGCATTTGAAGTGGCAAAAGTGCTGAATTTGCCGATGAAAGTAGAAGCGGGTTTAGGAGAATGGCTCAATCCCGATTGGATGACCCATACGCCCGATCTGTTGACGATCGAGGCGTTATCTGCCGAATATCCCTATATTGACCGAGATTATCAATCCCGACTTGTGCCGCAATATCCCGAAAGCGAAGCGCAAATTATGGCGAGGACTGCCAAAGTTGTGCAGCAGTTGATCGGGGAGTATTCCGATAATATTTTACTGATCGGTCACGGTGCATCGGTTTTGGGAACGACTCAAGGATTGTTGCGATCGCCCGTCTCAATGCAAGTAACCTTGTGTTGTTTAACGAAACTGACCCGCACATCAAACGGTTGGAATTTGGAGTTGAAGGCGGACACCTCCCACCTCAGCCAACCTCAACAACCGATTCGGTGGAATTAGTTGTTGGTTATTGGTTATTGGTTATTGGTTGTTGGTTGTTGGTTATTGGTTTCCAAAATACCTTAATTGGTAATTGGTAATTGGTAATTTTTAGTCAATTACATCCATTTCCCGAATTTTCCAGCGATCGCCCTCGCGAATAGCGGTATAGCGAACCCGCAGATTATCGTCATAGGAGGCGGCTTGATTTAACGTGCCTTGGCGATAAACTTGGGCAGTTTCTCTTACAGCAGCTTCTATGATGGCTGTATTGGGGTTGTCTTCGGGGGTTTGGACAGATTCGACTTGGACGCGATGCTCAAATTCGCGATAGGCGTTGTTTTCTTTCAAGGTTTGAGCGCGATTGCGCCAAGATGACAGCAGGGGTTCGGCAAGAATGCTGTCTAAGGCTTCAAGGTTGTAGTCTTGCCCTAAAGCTTCCGATTTGACCGATAACCAAGTCAAAATGATCTGGCGGGCGGAATCTTCGCTTAAGGGGCCTTCAGGAATCACGATGGGCGCGTCTGGGGCAGGAATTTCGAGGGGAGGCTGGGCCAATTGGATTTGTAATTGTCCGTCTTCTAGGGTTGCTTCTGGCGTATTAGAAACGGCACCGCGCACCCAGTTAATAAGGGTAACGAGGATAAATCCCGCGATCGCTAAACCGAGAATGCCGCCTCCAGCTAAGAGTAATAAGCGAGGTAGTTTAGAGCGGGAGTTGCGTCGTCCTGAAATACCGGATTTGGGGGTGGTGCGGACAAAAGTGCCATTGCCGCCGCTACTGGTGGTATGGCGATCGCGGGCTGTTGCCGTCCGAGAATGCCGGGGGGAAGTGGCGGCAGTCTTGTGGGTAGTCACTAAAGCCCCTGGACGCGATCGCGTGGCTGTGGAAATGCCATTGGCACTTTGGCTGTCGGCGGTTTTGGGTTGACGGCTTTTCGGCAAGGTGGCTACATTCGCTGGTGCAACCCGTTCGGCGATCGCAGTAGCCGTCGGATTCGCCCCTGTTCTTTGGGCTTCCTGGGCGGTTTCGCGCCAGTTCGTCGCGGTTGGGGTGGGGGCTGCTAATTCCTTGGGGGTTTCAATAATCGCCCATTCTTCTTCCGGTTGCTCGCTGGTTTCGGCGGGGAGTTGTTCGAGATAAGCTTGGACGTTTTCGTCAGCGAAGTAGTCTTTCAAAGAAGCCCGCAACACCGCTAAGTCCCGGAAATGGGGGAAAACTTCTGATTGTAACCAGCGTTCGCCATATAAGCACAAACCCGGCAGTAAATCCGGGGAGTCTTGGGAATGTTCGCGAATAAAGGCTAACGGTTCGTATTCTTGGCTCGATCCTAAAGCCCGACTTGCGGCTTCAGTTTGACCGAGTAAAAGGGAGCAAACTGCTTGTTCGAGGTAGACATCTTGCCGCTTGCTCAGGCGCTTAAGCAAATCCTTGCCTCGGTTGATCGAGGCGGGTTGGCGATGG
Organism: Spirulinaceae cyanobacterium; assembly: GCA_046541115.1. GTDB lineage: Bacteria > Cyanobacteriota > Cyanobacteriia > Cyanobacteriales > Spirulinaceae > Jaaginema. The sequence goes on from JBKHDX010000176.1 coordinate 6,565, forward strand.
GCAAAGCCGCGAGCAATCGCCGCGTAAACGGCTAAATACATCGCCACCGCCGAGGGACGACGGGCTTCGGCTTCAAAGAGTTCTTGTTGTTCGGCGACGGTGAGATAGTTACGCAGTTGTTGAATAAAGCGCAAAAAGTCGTCTATGCTCAAGCCGGAACGGTCGTCTCCTGTGCCGTCAATGCCGCCGCGATCTTCTAGCATATCTCGCAGTATTTGTAAACCCTTACGCCGTTGTAAACTTTCGGTTTCGTTGAGTGCCAGGAGTTCTAAAACGCGGTATGGGCGCAGCTTGTAAAGATCGGCTTGGATTTCGCCGCGAATATTCGGGAATAATCCGGCTCGCCGCAGTAAATCTTGTCCCATTTGCCCGGAAAGGGCGGCATTTTCTGATTTTCCTTGTTGCCATTGTTCGCGGCCGAGTTCTAAGCAGGCTAAAGCAATGGTTAAGATAATATCAGCGCGAGCCAGTTTGGCAGTTTCGGAGTCGCTTTGGCCGAGATTGCTGTCTTGATGGGTTTCGAGGAAGGGCTGGCCGAGTTTCAAAACCAGTTCGTATTCTCCGAGTTCTTGGAGCAAGAGCAATGCGCCGACAAATTGCCCTTCTTCGATTTCTAGCCAGGGAATCTGGGATTGGGGGTCGCGATCGCCCAGTTCGAGTTGTTCGTTAAGAATTGTCTCTTCGGCGGGGAGGTGCGGATTTTGGGTTTTCGCCAAAAAGGCTTTATCGTATTCGGTTCGTTGTTCCGGGTCAGATAGCACTGAGTAGGCTTCATCAAGGAGTTGCTTGCGAGCCTCGATGGCCGCATCGCTATATTCGCGTCGTGGCAGTTGAAGGGCGCGATCGTGATAAGCCTGACTGAGTTGTGCATCAGTGGCTTGAATCGGTACGCCGAGGATTCGGTAATAGTCGAGCGGAATACGCACAGTTGCTTTCCCCAGAACAAAGCGACAGAGATAATGTTACTTTACAACGCCGATGTAAAATTGGGTTGCAGTTTTTAGGCAGCGATTTGACCTACGTTTTCCTTAAAGGGGTCAGACGCGAGGCTTTTCGCGGACTCAATTGATGATATTGGTGTTTAATTTTCGAGTTACACCTTATGGTATACGAAGTCTTTTTTTCCGTCACGATTTTGAGTTAAATCTCCCCAAGAAAGACCCCAGGCGATCGCGAATCGATCAAAATGGATTCTCCCAGGAGTTGGCGCGATCGCGGTATGATGAATTTTTTGTAAAACAGTTACTTTAATTTCTATGGTTTTTACTGAACGGACTGTCCCTGAATTTAAAATTGATTCTGTGGAAATGAGCAAAGACGAAGGTTTGATGCTCTACGAAGATATGGTTTTGGGGCGCACCTTTGAAGATAAATGCGCGGAAATGTATTATCGCGGCAAAATGTTTGGTTTTGTGCATTTGTACAACGGTCAAGAAGCGGTTTCGACCGGGGTCATTCGCTCGATGCGGCCCGGAGAAGATTTTGTGACCAGTACCTATCGCGACCACGTTCATGCCTTGAGTGCAGGGGTTCCGGCTAAGGAAGTGATGGCGGAGTTATTCGGCAAAGAAACCGGATGCAGTAAAGGCCGCGGCGGTTCGATGCACATGTTTTCTAAAGAACACAATCTACTCGGCGGTTTTGCCTTTGTCGCGGAGGGGATTCCAGTGGCTACAGGGGCGGCCTTCCAAGCGAAATATCGTCGGGAAGTGATGGGAGACGAAAGCGCCGACCGGGTTTCAGCTTGTTTCTTTGGGGATGGGGCTTCTAACAACGGTCAATTCTTTGAATGTTTGAATATGGCGGCTTTGTGGAAGTTGCCGATGATTTATGTAGTAGAAAATAATAAGTGGGCGATCGGGATGGCTCACGATCGCGCCACCTCTCAACCGGAAATTTACAAAAAAGCCAGCGTTTTTGGCATGGTTGGGGTAGAAGTTGATGGCATGGACGTATTAGCGGTTCGTGCCGCCGCCCAAGAAGCGGTAGCTCGCGCTCGCGCCGGGGAAGGCCCCACCCTCATCGAAGCCTTAACCTATCGCTTCCGGGGTCATTCCCTCGCTGACCCGGATGAGTTGCGCTCGGCTGAAGAAAAGAAATTCTGGCAAGCCCGCGATCCCATTACCCGTTTTGCTACTTATCTCACCGAACAAAATCTCGCTACCACCGAAGAACTCAAGGCCATCGACCAAAAGATTCAAAAAGAGGTTGATGAATCAGTCGAGTTTGCCCAAAGCAGCCCCGAACCCGATCCCAGCGAATTACGTCGCTATATCTTCGCGGAAGATTAAAAATTGATTTTAATCTCAATGACGAGAAAACCCCGGCTTTTTGCGGAAAAGTCGGGGTTTAGTTTGAAAAAACAATACCAGCCTTTCCCCAAGGGAAAAGCTGGTATCGGGCGACGATTCATAAAGAATTTTTAAGTTATGTTTAAGGTCTTTATTAAGCTGACCTTATTTAGTATTGATAAAATCATAGCGGGGATCAAAGACTTTTAGGGAATTCGTAATATTTTCTTTATTTTTCTACATTTTTGTGAAGACTAACTAACGAATTGTTAAGGACTGGTTGAATGACCAATGACAAAGGACAAATAACAACGTTTCTGAAGACGACGCGATTGTTTCGGGATTTAGAGAAAGAACAGTTAGAAGCGATCGCGTCTGTGGTACACCTCCAACAATACGATAAGGGGGAAATGCTGTTTTGGCAGGGCGATCGCGGGACGGTTTTTTTCTGGGTGCGATCGGGTAAGGTAAAGCATTAGGAAAAACAATTATCAACCCCTAAACTACACCACTCGTCACGGGAACTTGAGTAGTTGAAACCATCGCTGCCATCACTTGTTCTGGAGTCACAGGGAAGGGGAGGTGATGGATATCGGATTCCGGTTGACAAGCAAAAGCCGCAGCAAATCGCAATTCAGACAAAGAGACTTCTCCTAATCCCAAATCTTCCAGGGAAGCGGGGAGACCGATTTCTTGATAAAACTTAAGTAACTGCTGACGGGCAGTAAAAGCCAGTTGATTGCCCTGTAGCATTTCTTCGAGGCGCAGTTGGACTAAAATGCCAAAAGCGACCTTTTCGCCGTGTAAGATGCCGTGAGTGGCGGCTATTTGGGTTAAGCCGTTGTGGACGGCATGGGCGGCGACGGTGCGGCATTGTGCGCCCCCTAAGCCCCCAATGACCCCTGCGAGTAAGACAGTCGCATCAACGACTTCTCGCCAGGTGTCGCTACCGGGATTTTGCAGGGCTATGGCGGATTTTTGCAGCAGGATATCCCGCAACACTCTGGCTTGTTGGACGGCGGCGATAATCAGGGTGTTGGTGGCTGTACCGCTACTGACGGAGGCTTCATACCATTTCGCGATCGCGTCCCCAATCCCCGCAATCAGCAGCCGCGACGGGGCAGTTTGCACCAAGTCGTAATCTAAAATCAGTAAATCGGGACAGCGATCGAGGGTGACATCGTAACGAAATGCGCCCCCCTCGGTATAGATATTAGAAAGGGCTGTCCACGCCGCACAAGTCGCCCCAGAAGTCGGAATCGTCACGATCGGAAGTCCGCAGCGATAGGCGAGTAATTTGGCGAGATCGAGGGCTTTGCCGCCCCCTGTGCCGATAATGACTTCGGCTTGAAACTCTGCGATCGCGTCTTGCAAACGCTGAATTGAGGTTTCGCAGCAATCGGGCTGAAAATTACCTGGGGTCATTTCTAAACCCTGTTGCTGACATACGGTTTGCAGTTGTGGATTGAGGGCGGCTAAACTGCGATCGCCTCCAATGACAAATAAACGTTTCCCCAAACGGGCGATCGCACTGCCACATTGAATCACGGCGTTTGTACCGCGTATGACTTGGCTTGGGGAAATTAACAAGTTGGT
>JBKHDX010000177.1:0-10328 GCA_046541115.1 Spirulinaceae cyanobacterium
TTTCCGGCTAAATCCTCGGCTGAGACAAACTCGGCATTAACATCAGCAATTTTCTCACCATCGAGTTTAACACCGCCATTTTTGATCGTGCGGCGACCTTCACTGCTACTGCTGCACAAGCCACTGTCATTGAGGATGAAAAACAGTTTCGCAGGAAACTCAACCCCAGAAAGGGAGTATTCAGGGACAGAATCGGTGTCTGTTTGTTTACCCTGAGTGAGTTCAATGGCGGCGGCTTGGGCGTTTTTGGCTTCGGCTTCTCCGTGATATTGCGAGACGACATCGAGGGCCAGAAGTTTTTGGCGATCGCGCGGATTTTCCGGTAAATTATCTAAATCTAGCTTGGTGAGCAACTCGAAATATTGATTCAGCAATGCGTCAGGGGTTTTCTCCAGTTTCGAGTACATCGTCAACGCATCTTCGGTCAAACCCACATAATTATTCAGGGACTTCGACATCTTATTTACGCCGTCAAAGCCCAATAACAGGGGTACAAGCAGCCCAAACTGAGGTTTTTGACCAAAATGCCGTTGCAAGTCGCGACCCACCGCTAAATTGAATTTTTGGTCGGTTCCCCCTAACTCCACATCCGCATTCACCGCCACCGAATCATAGCCCTGCATCAAAGGATAAAGAAACTCATGGAGATAAATCGGGCTTTCTTTTTCAAAACGCTCGGAAAATCCCTCTTTAGCCAACATCTGCCCCACCGTCATTTGGGACAATAACTCTAAAATCTGGGCTAAATCCAATCCCGCAAGCCACTCAGAGTTATAGCGGATTTCCAAGCGTCCGGGGGTATCAAAGTCCAAAATCGGGCGCAATTGCTCTAAATACGTCTGGGCATTCGCCCTTACTTCGGCTGGCGTAAGCTGCTTACGAACTTCAGATTTCCCAGTCGGATCGCCAATTTGTGCCGTAAAATCACCAATAATAATGACGGCTGTATGGCCTGCATCCTGAAATGCCCTTAACTTTCTGAAAGGAATACTGTGTCCGAGGTGTAAATCTGCCCCTGTGGGGTCAATACCCAACTTAACTCGTAAGGGGCGATCGCCTTGAGATACAATACGAGCCGTTAAACTCTCATCAGGGTTTTGCGAATCGGGGCGATCGGGAAAAATTTCGCTTGTACCGCGATGCAGCCAATCAAAAGTAAGAGAAGGAGCAGGATCGGACATGAGACTAAAGCAAGTTGCAACAAATTTAAATTTGACTAGATTGAACAGTATCAAGGATACCAATAGCCTGCTCATTATAAAGCATCCTGTTCGACTTACCGCCGCCCCGTCAGATTAAGCCACGGGTGGCAGTTTGGGGAAGCGCGAAAATCCTTGTGAGATTGTACTCACCCAAGAGATCAACCTCTCTAACTCTCTCGATATACTAAATAAACAAATCTAGAAAAAGATTTGCCCATATAAAAGTCTAGAATTTTACCCAAACCAACAGCCGATAACCTTTTTTTGTGAGTGAGGAAGTGAAACTACCGTGGCGACTAGCAGTGTTAGACAAAAAACCCAGAAAAAAGATAACTTACTCCATCCCGTCCTCAAATTTGGCTTAGGAGTTACCAAAGCCACCGGAGGCACGATTTTAGGGATAACCATGCTGACGAGTTCCGTCGCTGCTGGCGGATTGGTTGGCCTGGCCATTAGTTTTCGGAACTTGCCCGATGTGCGGGTCTTGCGGACTTATGTCCCCACCGAAACCAGTTATGTTTATGATGTCAAAGGACGACTCCTCGACAGTCTCCACGGCGAACACAACCGCGAAGTCGTCACCCTAGAACAAGTTTCACCCAACCTCAAACGGGCGGTACTGGCCGTTGAAGACAGCCACTTTTATCAACACGGCGGCATTAACCCCAACAGTATCGGTCGGGCTTTAGTGGTCAACTGGCGACGGGGCTATGTGGCTGAGGGGGGTTCTACGGTGACAATGCAGTTGGTGAAAAACCTCTTTTTGTCCCGCGATCGCACCGTGAGCCGTAAACTCGCAGAAGCGGTTTTAGCCATCCGGGTCGAACAAATTTTCAGCAAAGACCAAATCCTCGAAATGTACCTCAATAACATCTATTGGGGTCACAACAACTACGGCGTCGAAACCGCCGCCCAAACCTACTTTAATAAATCGGCCGACGAATTAACCATTGCTGAAGCCGCCATGATGGCCGGGTTAATTCAAGCCCCCGAAGATTACAGCCCCTTCCTCAACTACGGCGAAACCAAGCGACGGCAACTAACCGTGATCGACCGGATGGAAGAAATTGGTTGGATTACCAGCCAAGAAGCCCAAGAAGCCCGCGAAGCCCCCTTAATGGTCGGAAAACCCACCGCTTGGCGCACCAGCAACTTACCCTACATTACCGAAGTTGTGGTTAGCGAACTCACCGATCGCTTCGGCAAAGATGCCGTACTCCAAGGAGGTATGCGGGTTCAAACCACAGTTGATTACAACTTCCAAAAACAAGCCGAAGAAATTGTATCGGATTCCCACCGCCGCTTGCGGGCCCGGGGCCTCTACGCCGATCAAGTCGCCCTAGTCGCCGTCGATCCCCGCACCCACTTTGTCAAAGCCCTAGTAGGTGGCGTTGATTACCAAGAAAGTCAATTTAACCGGGCGATACAATCTCTACGTCAACCGGGTTCTGCCTTTAAGCCTTTTGTGTACTACGCCGCCTTTGCGACCGGTAAATATACCCCCTACAGCACCGTCATGGATACCCCCGTGCGCTATCGCGATGGTAGTGGCTTCTACTCTCCCCGCAACTACGGTGGCGGTTTTAGCGGGGCTATGAGTATTCGGGCGGCTTTGATTCAGTCGAGCAACGTCCCGGCGGTGAAACTGGGTCAAGCCGTGGGTTTGGATAAGGTCATTGAAATTACCCGCATTCTCGGTATCAAAAGCCCCCTCGAACCCGTAATTTCTTTACCGTTAGGGGCAATTGGCGTAACGCCTTTGGAAATGGCTGGGGCTTTTGCCACTTTTGCCAACAATGGCTGGCAATCACCCACCACGGCGGTAGCGCGGGTCACGGATAGCAGTGGCAATATCTTACTCGACAATACCCCCAAACCCCAACAAGTTCTCGATCCTTGGGCGGCGGCTTCCCTCAATAGCGTTCTCAAAGGCGTGATTGAAAGCGGAACAGGGACAAATGCTAACATTGGCCGCCCGGCGGCAGGTAAAACTGGCACGACAACTTCAGAACGGGATGTGTGGTTTGTAGGCTATGTGCCACAACTGTCCACAGCAGTTTGGATTGGGAACGATAACTACCGACCTTTAGGGTCAGGGGTGACGGGGGGCGGTTATGCCGCACCGATTTGGCGCGATTTCATGCGAGAAGCCATGAAAAACGAACCCGTGGAGCATTTCACCTCGCCATCGCAGTTTCCGAAGCCCTAGGTATTACTTGAAGACCTGTTGAAACCTGCGATCGCATTTTGGAATAGCAGGTTTTTTAAGCCCCGATTTCTTTTTTCATGTGTTCGAGGGTAAGGTTCATCTGGTCAAACATTTGCTGCGGTGTGATGCCAAATTGACCGAGTTGGGTTTTGAGTTGTTGGACGGTCATTTGCGCCATAAAGTCTTCAGATAACTCAAAACGCTTCATAAAGATTTTGTAGCGTTCCATGAGTTCTTCCATGCGCTCGATGTAGATTTTCTTTCCTTCTCGGTCAAATTTGCCGTATTCGCTGCCAACTTGCATGAGAGATTGATAATCCTCAAAGAGTTGTTTGGCTTCTTGTTGTACAACTTCTGAATCAAAAAATCCCATGATCTTTGTTTTTATTTAATAAGTGTCGGTTGAGTTAAACGCAATTTTTAAGTTTTAGCGTTATCTATACTGTAATTTATTGTAAGGTAGCGCCAACTAGGGCGTAAATTCGGTTTCCCGTATCTTTGGGGGTAGGCTCACGGCTCAACAGCATTACTAGAGTGGGCAATTAACCCACGATCCAGTTTAGGCAGTAGGGACGCTCTTTTTTCCGTCCAAGAGGGGAAAGAGGAAGATAAGATAGAAAACAAGCTTGATTTGTTGTGGTTGCTGGCGTTTGCGAGTAGAAGTTGTGTTAGGAAATTTATTAGGAAAACCCAGAAATCAAAAGGTTGCGGTGATTTTAGCTTTAGCTGGAGCCGTTTTACCGTTTTCCGGATGGCATAAGTTTTATATGGGTCAGCCGTTGTGGGGTGTGACCTATTTACTGTTGTTTTTTACGCCGATTCCTCAAATTGCGAGTGGGATCGAGGCGTTGTGGTATTTTGCTCAAGATGCTCAAGATTTTGCCGATCGCTTTAATGAAGATATGCCGGTTTTAGGCAAAAATCCGATCGCGACTCCGCTTCCGGTAGCAACCCAACAAGTGGGGGCGATCGCCGAAGCGGTGCGAGAGTTAGACCGATTGCGTCAAGAGGGATTACTTTCAGAATACGAATTCGAGCAAAAACGCCGTAAACTCCTAGATAGTCTGCCCTAGGAGTAAATATGAGTTGGTTATCTTCGGGTCAGGGTTGGCAGCAATTAAACCCCAAACGACGGGCGATTCAAGCAAGACTGACTCGCGATCCTTTTGCTCGCTTGCGATCGCTCCAAGAAGTCGCGATCGCGGCAGAATGCGGTATTAAAATCGATGTAAATCAGGCTACCGTCGATGATTGGCTGCGCTTACCGGGGCTTTCGATTCATCAAGCGCGATCGCTCGTCGAATTAACGCAAATGGGCGTACAATTTCTCAGCCTCGAAGACTTAGCTGCCGCCTTGGGCTTATCTCCCCAAGTCTTACAACCCTTTACCCCTATTCTGGCGTTTAATTATTATGACCCCGAAAGCACCTTTTCTCCCCGCAAAATTAATCTCAATACGGCGAATTTAGAGCAATTAAAGCAAATTCCCTGCTTAAATCCTCAGATTTGCCAAACTATCCTCCAAAATCGCCAACAACAGGGCCCCTACCGCAACCTCCCCCACTTCCAGCAACGCCTCAACCTCGACAGCGACTTAATTTCCCAACTCATGCACTATTTACGCTGGTAATTAATGACAGAAACGCTTGTCCCATGATTGGCTGTTTTTTTTGTTAGTTGTTAGGGTTTCGCGTGAGTTTCAAAGGACAAAGGACAAAAAACAAAAACTGGCTTCTTAAAAAAAGAAACCAGCAACGGAATCAAAAGAGGTTGGCACTCTCACCACTCACTCAGAGCATTAGTGGGAGATTCTTGCTTCTTTTCCTCTTAACGAGAATATTCCCCAAAGGCAAGTCTTCTCGTCAGACCGAATCCACAAGCGTTTTCATTTTACTTCCACGATCTGCCGCACCGCAGAAGAAACTTATCACCCTCGCATACCCGCTTTATCGAAATAGTTCGGGATTGAGGCGAGGCGCTGAACGGCGAGGGCTAGAAAAATTCGGACTCAACAGGGTTCCCGTACCACCATCAGAAGGAGCAAGGAACGGGCGTAGATTGATACCATTGCTCGGAGCATTCATCACATTCCCTAAGTTGCCCAAGTTACCCAAATTAGGATTGCCTAAAATCTGGCCGACTTGATTCACAATATCCGAACCGGAATTACCTTCAACAAAAGTAGTGACTCCTTGAGTCGAGTCGCCACTATCAGCAACAGTCAGGTTTTCAAACACGCGATCGCGAGTAATTTCAGGGTCTTGGCCCGGCGGTACGGTAAACACAATGCGACAACTGGGGTCAGCTTGGGTTGTCACGCAGACCACATCATAATTATTTTCGATGCTCGTCCGCATTTCCTGCATCCCATCGGGACGATAGGACTCTAAACGCTGGCTAATGGTTTCACAACGTTTTTGAGGAGTCCACCCCCCACCCAAAGCGGTCGGAGTCGCCCAAGGATAGGCTTGATTGGCTTGATTTTCAGGATAATACATCACGGTATATTCACCGTTGATATATTCGCAGGTGAAGCGCGGAGAGTCTTCTGCTTCGATGACCACATCCGGTTCAGCTTCAGAGGTCGAAGACTGGGCGATCGCGATCGGACTATGCAAAAGGGCGATCGCGCCGAGGGAAGCGGCAAGGGATTTAAAGACAACAGAGGGTAAAGACATAGCTAACATTCAGTGTGAGTGGGTTGAGCAAGCAAAGTTTCTCAGAAACCCCTTGGGGAACTTAAAATCAATTTGACGCAGTTTCACCCCAGTTCGTTCCCCTAGGCTTAGGTTCAGCGTTCTAGTTACTTATACGGTCAAGGATTCCAGTTTTCGCAAATATTTTGTTGTTGGTTGTTGGTTGTTGGTCATTTCCTCCCCCACTGCCCACTGCCCACTGCCTAAGACCTACTCCCCACTGCCTCTTAAACCTAAACCAAACCAATGCGATTGAGGGGCCAAAAACGGAAAACAGCGCGACCGATAATTTGGCGATCGGGTAAAACGCCCCAAATATGTGAATCGTTGCTGTTATTGCGATTATCGCCCATAACAAATACCGTTTGCGGGGGAACTTGGATGGAATCGAGTTGATAAGCTGGAGATTCAGCGATATAGTCTTCTTTTAGGGCTTGGCCGTCGATATAGACCAGTTGATTATGAACAGCGACAGTATGTTCGGCTTCACCAATAATGCGTTTAATAAACGCTTGTTCGGGTTTGTAACCTTGGCGTTGCAGTTGAGCGGGAGGAGAAAAAACCACAATATCGCCTCGTTGGGGGGGATGAAAATTGTAAGATATTTTTTCGACAACAATGCGATCGCCAATTTCGAGGGTCGGAAACATCGAGTCCGAAGGAATGTAGCGCGGTTCAGCGATAAAAAAGCGGAGTAGTAAAGCAAACACAATCGCGATCGCGACGGTTTGGATATTGCTTCGCGCTCGTTGCCAAAACGAGGATTGCTCTGAAGCAGTAACTTCCGTTACATTTGCTAAGGGTTTTTCCTCAGAAGCCATAGGATGTTTCAAGGGTTCTATCGTGCAAAACTATCTATTTTTCAGTGTTACACAGAATTTGCACTCCACACCAAACCCCATGTGTTAAGGCTCAAAGAATCTTAACCCCAATCCCACTCATTACAAAAAACTTGATGTTTGAACATATTAACCTTCCCGATAATATTTTACCCCCCGTTGCCCCTTATTCTCATGCAGTCCGGGCCGGCGACTTTTTATTTGTGACCGGGCAGTTATCCGAAGACCCTCAAACGGGAAGAGTGATTCTAGGAACCATTGAAGATCAAACCCGACGGGTGATGGATAACCTCAAGTTAGTCCTCGATCGTGCCAATACAAATTTCGAGCGGGTGGTGATGGCCAGAATTTTTTTAACCAATTTCCAAGATTATGCCAAAATCAATGAAATTTATTTATCGTATTTCCAAGGCCATCCTTTACCGAGTCGAACAACAGTAGGGATTACCGAGTTAGCAGGACTCGGAGACATTGAAATTGATTTAATTGTCTACTGCGGCAGTTAAAGTTGCACCCCAAAAAATGGGTTGTGGGCAGTCGTGGGAAACTCGATGCTGATATGTTGCCAGTTTTCTAATTTTATTTCTTCATTAAGATGTTGGCTCGCACTCAGCAATTGAGAATTTTCCGACGACTCAAAAATGAGTTGTTGTTAACATGACAGCCCTCAAATTAGCCTAAAGAGGTCATCGTTTGAGAGGAATTACTCGAAACGCTCTGGCTTTCGTCAGCTTTGACATTAATACGTTCGAGACGTGCGCCGAGTTGACGCAATTTATTTTCAAAACCGTCATAACCGCGATCGAGATGATGTAGCCCTTTGACAATTGTCATACCATCGGCAGCTAGTCCGGCCAACACCAAAGCCGCAGAAGCCCGTAAGTCTGTGGCCATCACGGGTGCGCCGGAAATCATCGGTACGCCTCGCACGATCGCGTTTTGACCTTTAATGCGAATATCGGCTCCCATGCGGTTTAATTCCGCGACATGGCGTAAGCGATTTTCAAACACCGTTTCGGTGATAATGCTATTGCCTTCAGCCAGGGTCAGCAACGCCATAAACTGCGCTTGCATATCCGTGGGAAAACCCGGATAGGGTAGGGTTTTGATGTCTGTGGCTTTCAGGGGACGCGGGATCACGCGCATCCGATTTGGGGAATCCATCACCACTTCCGGGCCAATTTCCCGTAGTTTGGCAATGACAGGAGTGAGATGGTCGGGAATCGCCGGAGATAAGCTAATTTCCGATTGGGCGATCGCGCCCGCGACTAAAAAGGTTCCGGCTTCGATGCGATCGGGAACAATGGTATATTCTACCGAGTGTAACCGAGGTACGCCATCGATCGTGATGGTATTGGTGCCTGCACCGCGAATTTTTGCCCCCATCGCTCGGCAAAAATTTGCCAAATCGACAACTTCCGGCTCTTGGGCGGCATTTTCAAGGATGGTTTCACCATCGGCTAGAGTTGCCGCCATCATTAGGGTTTCTGTGGCACCCACACTAGGATAATCAAGGTAAATACTGGCTCCTTGGAGTCGGCCGCGGCCGCCTTTGACATTGGCGTGAACAATGCCATGTTCAATGCGGACATCGGCTCCCATGGCTTGTAAGCCCCGGACGTGCAAATCTACGGGTCTTGCTCCAATGGCACAGCCTCCGGGTAAGGGAACGCGAGCAATGCCTAAACGAGCGAGTAAGGGGCCAATTGCAAAAAAACTTGCCCGTAGCTGCGAGACCAGTTCGTAAGGCGCTTGGCTACATCCGACACTACTCGCATCAATTTCTAAAATGTCGTCTTGGCGTTGCAGTTTCACGCCCAAGGCTTCGAGGATTTGACACATTCGCTTGATGTCCATCAGATCTGGAATGTTACGAATGCGGCAATCCTGGGGGCATAACAGGGTTCCGGCCATAATGGCAAGCGCTGAGTTTTTGGCACCGCTAATGCGAACATGGCCCTGTAGGGGGTGTTTTCCCCATATTTTTAAGACAGAAACTGTTTCAGTTTGGGTCGGGTTGTTGTTGAGAGAGGGTGTAATGGCTCTATCCTCCACCGTCAATAAATTTTTGTGAATATTTTTAAATTTCGGTTCTGATTCTACAGTAAAGCTCGAAAAAGTCCAGCTTTTTCTGGGGGTTTGAGTGCATTTGTATTGTTTTCCGGGGAAAATTGCATCATTTTGAGGACGGATGTCTTTAACGAAGTTTGGGGCTTTTTACGCGATCGCATTCAACTCTTCCGGAAAACAGTTGACGTTTTGAAGGATTTGCGTCACTATATAAAACTGCGAGTTCAATTTATGTGCGGAACTGGCGGAATTGGTAGACGCGCTAGATTCAGGTTCTAGTGGGAGTTTATCCTGTGCGAGTTCAAGTCTCGCGTTCCGCATTATATTAGCGAATAACACCACAAAGTCCATAAGTTGTTGATGATAGGATCGACAACTTTTTGGATGAAGATTGGCAATGGTATTAACCAGTATTAAAAATCCTTGGATTAAGCAGTTACGCAAGTTGCGATCGCGCGCCTTTCGCCATCAGCAAAACCTCTGCTTACTCGAAGGAACCCATTTACTCGAACGGGCTTGTGAATTAAATCATCCCTTAGAGGCGGTGTGTGCGACTCCAGATTGGATAGAAAATCATGCTCAACTGTGGTCGCAAGTCCAAGCCCAAGCCACAAGGGTAGAAATCGTTGCGCCATCTGTCCTAGAGGCGATCGCCACCACGGTTAATCCTGACGGAGTTGTGGCCACCCTTTCGCGATCGTGCCTTCAGCAACCATTTAAACAGCCTGTGAGCTTAACCATTGCCCTCGAACGTCTCCAAGACCCCGGCAACCTCGGCACGATTCTCAGAGCAGCAGCAGCGACTTCTGCGAGTGGGATTTGGTTGAGCGAGGATAGTGTCGATCTCGACAATCCTAAAGTTTTACGGGCTTCAGCGGGAGAAGCCCTACGCTTTCCCGTAGCGGTATGTTCTGATGTACAAAGCGCGATCGCCCAAAGTCAAGTCGAAGGGTTACAAGTCGTAGCGACTTTACCCCAAGCTTCTTTGACTTATTGGGATGTAGATTGGACAAAACCGAGCTTGATTGTTTTAGGTAACGAAGGTGCGGGATTATCGCCAGAATTAGTTGAAATGAGCGATATTCAAACCCAAATCCCTTTGAGTGCTGGCGTAGAATCATTAAATGTCGCGATCGCGGCGGCGTTGTTGCTTTACGAAGCCCAACGTCAAAAGAGGCAGCTTTTTCAGTAATCAGTAATCAGTAATCAGTAATCAGTGATTAAGGGGCAATCGGCTTGTAGGGGCGCTCTTTTCCCCGTCCAATAACCAATAACCAATAACCAACAACCAACAACCAATAACCAATAACCA
>JBKHDX010000178.1:0-10268 GCA_046541115.1 Spirulinaceae cyanobacterium
AGAGTCTCCTTATGACGCGAGAATCCCCGACCGTTTACGGCGGGGAGTTGTCAAGAAGATGCGATCCTGGCTCAGTCTCAAGGTCAAAGAAGTTCTTCTTGAGAAAAAACCAATCAATCTTCAGAAAAAGGTTTTCCCTCGCTGCTGTAAAATAGCTATGCCAAATTAAACGATCCCAAAAGAAAAATAAAGCAATGTCCGTTCAACCCAAGCTTATTATTCACGGTGGTGCTGGAAGTTCCCTTAAAGGTAAAGGCGGCTTGGCTGCGGTACGCCAGTCTCTGCACGAAATTACCCAAGAGATTTATAACTTATTGCTGAATGGCAGTAGTGCCACAGAAGCCGTTATTGAGGGCTGTAAGCGCCTCGAAGATGAACCCCGCTTCAATGCTGGAACCGGGTCGGTATTGCAGTCTGACGGGCAAATTCGCATGAGTGCGGCGTTGATGGATGGCGCAACCCAACGCTTTAGCGGTGTGATTAATACGTCGCGGGTCAAAAATCCGATTGAGTTGGCTAATTTTCTGCAAAATGAAAGCGATCGCGTCTTGTCTGATTATGGGGCGGCCGAAATCTTGCGAGAACTGAATTTTCCCATCTACGATCCCCTCACGGATTTACGCTTAAATGAGTGGATACAGGAACGAAAAGACAATTTTCAGAAGAAAATGGCGGGAACGGTTGCCGAAGCAGAACTCACGGAAGCCCGACGGGGTACGATTGGAGTCGTTGCCCTCGATAACCAAGGTAGAATTGCGGCGGGAACTTCTACCGGGGGTAAAGGCTTAGAACGCATTGGCCGAGTGAGCGATTCGGCTATGCCTGCGGGCAATTATGCCACAAAGAATGCCGGAGTGAGTTGTACGGGCATTGGTGAAGACATTATCGATGAATGTCTGGCCGCAAAAGTTGTGATTCGGGTAACGGATGGTTTGTCTCTGGCCGAAGCGATGGAACGCTCGATGCAGGAATCTTACGATAATAAACGAGACCTAGGCGCGATCGCCCTTGACGCAACCGGAGCCATTGCTTGGGGTAAAACCAGCGAAGTCCTGCTGGCTGCGTACCACGATGGTCAAACCCTAAGAGATACCCTGGAATGGACGAGCGATGAGTTAACCCAGTCAATTCCTTGAGAAGCTGAGGCTTATGCAGTTAAACGTTGAAATCAAAGGTCAAGGCTTTCCTGTTTTGTGTTTACACGGTCATCCGGGTTCAGCCCAAGCGATGTCCGTGTTTACCAATCACCTCTCAAAACGCTTTTTAACTTTAGCTCCCGATTTGCGCGGTTACGGTCGCAGTCGCGTCAAGCAAAACTTTACCATGAGCGACCATTTAAGCGATTTAGAAGCCCTCCTCGATGCCAATGACGTTCAAGACTGTTTGTTGTTGGGGTGGTCGTTAGGGGGCATCCTCGCCCTAGAACTGGCTTTAAAATCGCCCCAACGGTATCGGGGGCTGATTTTAGTGGCGACTTCCGCTTATCCCCGGAGCAATCATCCGCCCGTATATTGGCACGATTTACTTTACACGGGGATCGCCGGGATCGTAAACTGGATAATACCCAGTTGGCCGTGGAATATTAACACCTTTGGATCGCGATCGCTATTCCGCTATCTTCTCGGCGAACAAACCCCAGAAGCGTATCGCTATCTCGCGACCGAGGCAATTCCCGCTTATTTACAAACGTCTCCTGCCGCTCAACGCGCCCTGAATCAAGCTCTGAGGCAAGGCTACAACCGCCTTGATGATTTACCTCAGATTTCGCAGCCCTGCTTGGTCTTAGCGGGCGATCGCGACTGCCACATTACCGCCGAGTCCAGTTGGCAAATGACCGAAAAACTGCCCAACAGTCAGTGGCATTGCTATGCCAATCGCGCCCATTTGTTTCCTTGGGAAATTCCCCAAATGATGCTGGCCGATATTGATGCTTGGTTAGAGAAACATCAAGCGGTGTTTTTTGACTAGCGACTCAGACAAAGCGATCGCCCGCTCAAAGTAATTTATCCTAAGCGAACTTTCCCCGATTTAAGAAAACTGACCACTAAGAGCGGAGAATCTCTCACGGTCAGACATCTCCCCCATGTCGTCAAAAATCGTGAGTTCTTGGGGTTTCATCCGTTCAAAGCTCATCCCCACAATATCTGCACCCTCATTTTTTAGGTCTTCGATGTAACCGTCACTTGCTGTTTTTGCTTCTGTTAGGGAAACAAAGGGCCCGAAATAGTAAGTACATTCGGGATGCTTTGTTTCGATTTTCACCCAGCAAGCCCAGCCGAAGAATTCCAGAATCTTGATCAACATCTCCTTCATAGCTTTCCCCAGTTTTGGCAGAATTTAACAAGGCATTATAGCGCCTATTGCTTTACATTAATTAACGATAATGGCGTTTCCCTTTACTTTATACTTCGTCTTTCCGGTTTTTTAAAGTCTCTGGGTCAGTAGATTCTAAATAAATTTGATTAGCCCAGCGCTGACGAAAAACCTCGTATAACGACATGGCTGCGGCAACTGAGGCATTTAGACTCGGGGTTTTACCCTGTAAAGGAATCGACAGCAAGAAATCACAATTGGCTTGAGTCAGTAAGCTCAAACCCTTGCCTTCAGAGCCGATCACCAAAGCAATCGCCCCCGAATAATCCACAGTATGTAAAGATTTGTCGGCCTCAGCACTCAGGCCATAAATCCAAAATCCAGACGCTTTCAATTCTTCCAAGGCCTGCCGCAAATTGACAACTCTGGCCACGGCAAAGTTTTCTAAAGCTCCCGCGGCCACTTTCATCACAGTAGAAGTGACTCCAGCGGCCCGTCGTTGCGGTAACACTAAACCTTGTGCGCCGATGGCTTCGGCGGTACGAATAACTGCGCCTAAGTTATGGGGATCGACGATCCCATCCGTAACGACAATGACGGGTTGTTGGGATTGGGCTTTCGCTTGGGCGATCAAATCCGGGAGATCGAGGTAGTCATAAGGCGCGGTTTGGGCTGCCACGCCTTGATGATTTGCGCCTTTAGTGATTTGACTCAGACGACGGGGTTCTACCTCATCCACGACACAGCCTTTGGCTTTGGTGGTGTTGATTAAGTTATGAAAACGGGGATCGTAGCGCAATCGGGGAGTAATCCAGATGCGATTGAGTTGGCGATCGCTTTCTAATGCGGCTAAAACCGAGTGGCGGCCATAGATGAGATCGTTGTCTTCGGGGGAGTTTGAGGCGAGATCCCTGGGCTGCCGTTTGAGGGGAGGCGATCCCCGAAAAGAGTTGTTTTTGGGTCTTGGCTTTGGGGCCATATTGTTAAAGATTGATGACTTTTGACTTAGGTTTCGAGAGTATCCAGTTCTAATTTTGCCAATAACTGGTTGAGGCGATCGGGATTGGTGAGATACAAATAACCGATTAACGTTTCTAAGCTGGTGGCTTGACGATACACTGCTGCCGACAAACGCTGAGGACAGCGTGTCGCTGCATTCCGCCCCCGCCGCAGAATGTCCCGTTCGGTTTCAGTTAAATCCACTTCTAGGGCTTGCAGATGATCGGCTTGGCGTTCTGCCCGGGCTTGAGCAACGACTTGTTGATGATAAGCCGAAATGCGCTGAGGCGGCAATAAATAATAAGTACGGAGGTAAAGTTCATAAACAGCATCTCCTAAATAAGCCAATGCCACAGGAGATAACTGCTCAATACCGGGTAAAGATGTCTCTAAATCCGTTGCGATCGCCTTTAGACGAAGTTGAGACCGCTTAGGTAAGGATAAAGATTTTGGGTCATCTTGTCGATTCAATCAGGTTCCTCAAGTTCTTTCGTCTTTATTTTACAGGACAGCGCCGTCTCTAGGCGCATCTCAACCGAAGGCCCCTCGTTTCAAAAAAAGAGCTATCCGATTCTAAAAATCGGACAGCAATGACATCATGATATCCGGAAGTCGTTAAGACCCTTTAATGTTAGCCAGGGCTTCTTCGACAGAAGGCCGTAAAGACAGAAACTTCTCTAAGCGGACGAGTTTCACCGTTTGCGTTACGCGGGGATTCGTAACAATTTGTAAACTACCGCCAGCCGTTTGTGCTTTTTTCACAAGCTGGACTAAAGCCCCTAAACCCGAACTATCCACAAAATCAATTTGGGAAAGCACTAAAACCACATCGTGCGGCCCATCTTCAATACATTTGCCAATAATTTTCCGAAATGTAGGTTCTGAGAAAGCATCAAGTAACCCGGTTAGACGAAAAATTTGACAGTTCTCTTTGACTTCGCGAGTTCCCCGTAAACTCACGGTCAAGTTAAGTTGCTCAGCTATAATCCCCTCCTACACTGTAGCGTTTTCGAGTTAATGCTCTAGTATATCGGGAAATCTTCATTTTGGGGAATGAACATTGCGGTTTTAGTCGCGGGCGATCGCCTCAAAACCGACTTATTCGTCGAACTCCTCTACCTCGTCTTCATCCTCCTCTGGGGAAGGCATATTCCCAAAACGAGGTTGCGGCGGAATTGCTGCGACGATCGCATCAATGACCTTCCCAACCGGGACAATTTCAATGCCCAAATCGTCAGCAAAAGTTTGACCTTTCGGCACAATTGCCCGTTTAAAGCCGAGTTTAGCTGCTTCTTTCAGCCGTAACTCCATTTGGGCAACCAAGCGCACTTGACCGCCCAAACCCACTTCACCGATCAAAACAGTGCGGGGATCGACAATGCGATCGCGAAAACTCGCCACCACCGAAATCGCAATTCCCAAATCCGCTGCCGGTTCAGCCACCCCCAAACCCCCGGCTGAAGCCACATAAGCATCTAATTTTGACAAAGGAATCCCCACCCGCTTTTCTAGCACCGCCAAAATCTGCTGTAAGCGGCTGTAATCCACCCCAGTGGTAGAGCGACGAGGAGAAGAATAACTGGTCGGGCTAACCAGGGCTTGTAACTCCACTAAAAGCGGTCGAGTCCCTTCACAAGCCACAACGGTAGCCGTTCCAGGGACAAACTCATCGCGACTCCCCAAAAACAACTCCGACGGATTAGCCACTTCCTGCAACCCGTGTTCGACCATTTCAAAAATACCGATTTCGTGGGTTGAACCAAAGCGATTTTTCACCGATCGCAACAAGCGGTGAGAAGCATAGCGATCGCCCTCAAAATACAATACCGTATCCACCAAATGTTCGAGAACTCGCGGCCCCGCGATCGCCCCTTCCTTGGTCACATGGCCCACAATCAGCAACGTAATATTTTCCCGTTTCCCCACCTGCATCAACGCCGAAGTACATTCGCGCACCTGAGCCACAGAACCAGGAGCAGAACTCAAAGAAGCGAAGTAAAGGGTCTGAATACTATCAATTACCGCCATTTGCGGCTTGAGGGCTTCCAATTCCCGCAAAATTTCTTCCAAATCCGTTTCGGGCAGAATATAAATATTGCGGTCGTTATTCACCCTTGGAAACGAATTCGATGGCGATGGGGGGGAAGTAGATTCCTCCTCTCCCGTCGAACTCAAACCCACCCCCAGACGAGAAGCCCGTAACTTTACCTGTTGACCCGATTCTTCTGCACTCACATACAACACGCGATGGTCTTGGGCCATAAGATTCGCCGTTTGCAGCAACAGAGTAGACTTCCCAATACCCGGATCGCCGCCAATCAAAACCAAAGACCCCGGAACCACACCACCCCCCAAAACGCGATCGAACTCGTTATAACCTGAAGTAAAGCGGGTTTGGACATCTTCTGCAATCTGGGAAAAGCGCAGGGACGAGCGAGGGGCAGGTTCTGTAGTAGACGAGCGGCGCGATCGCGTGTTAGACTGCCAACCGCCCCGATTAATCACACTACTCGCTTCGGGGAGTTGCGTTTGCTCGTCAATAGTGCCATATTCCAAGCAACTCGGACAACGACCAAACCATTGGGGGGATTCAGCACCACAGGCGCTACAAACGTAAACGGTGCGAGACTTTGGCATTTTTGAGTTTATCTTACAAAAATAAAAAGAATTGTTACAAGCTGGAGGTTTGTTGAATAAGATTTAACAAATCCCAGTCAAAAACTTTCTTTTGTTTAAAGAATCTAAAGTTCAATTCGGCCTGGGAAGACCCCCATAAACCGTTATTGTAGAAATACAAGCTATTAGCAATTTAAGCCAAAGATTGATAATTGTTTGTAAAGTTAAAAGGAGTGTTGAGTTAACTTGGAGACTCATAAGGAAAAAATCCTCGTCGTTGATGATGAGGCCAGTATCCGTCGTATCTTGGAAACCCGCCTTTCCATGATCGGCTACGATGTCGTTACCGCCGCCGACGGCGAAGAAGCCATCGAAACCTTCCGGGATGCTAATCCAGATTTAGTAGTGCTAGACGTAATGATGCCGAAACTAGACGGTTACGGTGTTTGTCAAGAACTCCGCAAAGAATCGGATATTCCCATCATTATGCTAACGGCTTTAGGGGATGTGGCCGATCGCATTACCGGATTAGAACTGGGTGCAGATGATTATGTCGTCAAGCCCTTTTCCCCCAAAGAGTTAGAAGCCAGGATTCGTTCGGTGCTTCGTCGCGTTGAGAAAAATGGCAGTCCCGGCATCCCCAGTTCCGGCGTGATTCAAGTCGGTTCGATCAAAATCGATACCAACAAACGCCAAGTGTATAAAGGTGACGAACGCATCCGTCTCACCGGGATGGAGTTTAGCCTACTCGAATTATTAGTGAGTCGTTCTGGGGAAGCCTTTTCCCGTTCGGAGATTTTACAAGAGGTTTGGGGTTATACTCCCGAACGTCATGTGGATACCCGCGTGGTAGATGTTCATATTTCCCGCCTCCGGGCTAAGTTAGAAGACGATCCGAGTAATCCCGAATTGATTTTAACGGCGCGAGGAACTGGATATTTGTTTCAGCGCATTCTAGAACCGGGAGAAGAATAGCATTCAAAAAGGTATTGGTTGAAAGCCAGAGACAATTGCAATTTTGTCTTTCAACCCTAGCCTTTTTCGATCGCGACAATCAGGGAAGTTTATGGCCAAGTCTGACCCCAATCGTATTTTGCGCTTGCTGCCCTTAGTTGCAGGGGGCTTGGGCGGTACGCTACTGATGTTTAATCGCGTTGTTACGCCAGATTTAACTGCGTCTCAGTCTCGTTCCGATGTCTTGGGCGTGATTTTAAGTGCCTTGTTAATTTTAGTGGGTTTAATTTGGCAACAAATTCAGCCGCGATCGCCCGATAGTGTCATCTTAGAAGGCGAGCAGGGCTTCGAGTTGGCCGAAGATTTACCCCCGGCGGTGAAAACAGAGTTGGCTTGGGCAACTCATCTAATTTTAACGAATACGGTCACGCGATCGCTGGCCGTGTATTACCAAGGGCGCACAATTCTGCGACGAGGCGTTTTAGGCAAAAACTCCGAAATCCAACCCGGAACCATCCTCAAACGAGTATTAGACAAGCAAAAACCCGTTTACCTCGTCGATCTCAAAGTTTATCCGGGGCGCATCGAATTTGATTATTTACCAGATAACACACAAGGCGTAATTTGTCAACCCCTCGGACCAGAAGGGGCAATGATCCTCGGTGCCAACACCCCTCGCAGCTACACCAAACAAGACGAAAACTGGATCGAAGGTATTGCGGATAAGTTAGGGCAAACTCTGGCAAGTATTTCTTAGGCAGCTTTTTCAGTTAACAGTCATCAGTCATCAGTCATCAGTTTTTTTGGGCAGTAGGCAACAACTAACAACTAACAACAAATGACAAATGACCAAAGACCAAGATAAAATTGCCTTACTTTTAGTGGCACCGAGAGACAATTAACGTGGTTCAAACACCAATTCGCAAAACAACTGATACATCTTTCCCCTTAGACGGGAAAGCCCTACAACACGCCTTAGACGAATTAGTTGCTGGTATTATCAACGGCGATCGCATCTCCAAAGAAACCGCGATCGCGCTAACGCAAATTGAAGGACAAGACAATATTCTCAAACTTTGCGAAGCCGCCGATCGCGTGCGTCAAGCCTGCTGCGGCAACAAAGTCGATTTATGTAGCATTATCAACGTCAAATCCGGCAATTGCTCGGAAAATTGCGGGTTTTGCTCCCAATCCGTCCATCATCCCGGCGACAACTCCCCGGTTTACGGACTCAAAACCCAAGAAGAAATCTTAGCCCAAGCCCAAGCCGCCGCCGATGCCGGGGCCAAACGTTTTTGCTTGGTGAGTCAAGGCCGCGGCCCCAAATACAGCAGCCCCAAATCCACTGAATTTAGCGAAATCCTAGAAACAGTCCGCGCAATTATCGACCAAACCAACATTAAACCCTGTTGCGCCCTGGGGGAAATCACCCCGGAACAAGCTGAAGCCTTACGAGAAGCGGGAGTCACCCGTTACAACCACAACCTCGAAGCCTCGGAAAAATTTTACGACAAAATTGTCACCACCCACACTTGGCGCGATCGCGTCGAAACCGTAAAAAACCTTAAAAACGCAGGCATCCAAGCCTGTACCGGCGGCATTATCGGTATGGGTGAAAACTGGGAAGATCGGGTAGACTTAGCATTGGCACTGCGCGACCTCGAAGTCGATTCTGTGCCGATTAACTTACTCAATCCCCGCCAGGGAACGCCTTTAGGCGATCTACCTCGTCTCGATCCCTTTGAAGCCCTCAAAGCGATCGCGATTTTCCGTCTCATTCTCCCCGCACAAATCCTGCGATATGCTGGCGGCCGCGAAGCGGTCATGGGAGAATTGCAAAGCCTCGGTTTAAAAGCTGGCATTAACGCGATGTTGATCGGTCACTACCTCACAACCATGGGTCAACCCCCCGAACGCGATCGTGCTATGCTGAACAACTTAGGACTTGAAGGTGGTGAAGCCCCTATTCCTGGTGAATATCAAGCCCCGTCCCAAACCTCGTAATCGTCGGCGATCGCGTCATCGTTCATCTAAATCGCGTCAGTCCGACAACCCCTCAAAACTATCTGCGCCCATTGAATTTTTATGGGCCATCATTGGTTTGCTCTTAACCATTGGCGGTACCATGATCGAAGCCTTCTGGACAAACTTTCCCTGGGATTGGATCCAAAGTGGCGTTTATCCCGTATCTTTGGGCGTAACCTGCCAAATTGGGGCGGTGTTGTTAGTGGGTTGCTTGGGGGGCAAAAACGCCGCCGCCTTATCCCAAATCGCCTATTTAGTTTTGGGATTGGCGTGGAAACCCGTTTTCGACCAAGGCGGCGGTATTGCCTACACGATCAAACCCACCTTTGGCTACATTGTGGGTTTTATTCCGGGAGCGTGGTTGTGTGGTTTTCTGGCATTTCGTCATAAAGCCAAACTCGAATCCCTGGCCTTGAGCTGTCTGGGGGGCTTAGGGGTGATTCATTTTATCGGCGTGACTTACCTCGCGGGATTGCAGTTGTTCAGTCCCTTGGGGGAAGGTTTTATGGCACTATTACAAGGAATCGTGCGCTATTCGATCTTGCCTTTACCCGGTCAATTCGCGATCGTCTGCGCGATTTCGGTTCTAAGTTTTGTGTTGCGACAGATATTATTTTATTAAATGACCAAAAACCATTATTTCTGGATTGCTGCCGTTATCGGCTTGATTTTAGACCAAGTTACTAAATACTGGACGATCTACCGCTTTGACAATATTGGCGAGACCATCCCCTTGATTCCTAATATTTTTCACTTTACCTATGTTCGCAATACCGGGGCGGCGTTTAGCTTGTTTGCAGGCGGGGCGGGTTGGTTGCGCTGGCTTTCGTTGGCGGTCAGTCTGGGGTTGATTGGTTTTGCCATTTGGGGCCCGCGTTTGCGGGAAATCGAACAATTAGCTTATGGATTTATTTTGGCGGGGGCAGTGGGAAATGGGGTTTGCCGCTTTATTTACGGTTATGTGATTGATTTCCTTGATTTTCGCGCCATTAACTTTCCAGTTTTCAATATCGCGGATGTTTGCATTAATATAGGCATTATTTTATTATTATTTGCCAGCTTCTACACGCCCTCTAGCGATTCTAAACGGCGATCGCAGTAGTTGGTTGTTGGTTGTTGGTTATTGGTTATTGGTCATTTCCTCCCCCTACTGCCTAATGCCTACTGCCTAATGCCTACTGCCCAAAACACTGATGACTGATGACTGTTAACTGATAACTGAAAAGCCTACTGCCCAAAAAACTGATGAGGCGATGACTGTTGACTGATAACTGAAGAAGCTGCCCAAAACACTGATGAGGCGATGACTGTTAACTCTCCAGAAACTTAAATCGGCCTTTTCGGGGCTGAAATACCTTCCC
>JBKHDX010000179.1:0-10247 GCA_046541115.1 Spirulinaceae cyanobacterium
GTTAAGAAGCTGTGGTAAGAGATGAGCAAATATAAGATTTAGCTTTGAGCCATCTCTCGCTATACTTAATCTAATAAATTCAGGATTATCGGGATGCTTTAGGACTATTCCTAAAATCACATTTAAATATTGAAAATACTCTTGCCATTCATCATTTTCTAAATCGGGATGACTGGGAATTTCTGCAACAGATTGCTGTTTATAATCAAGAAATCCAGCAATACAGTTTGCCCATATACTCAACTGATACGCTGTAACTTCATCCCCTTGAATTTTTAAATTCTCGCTAATATCTTCTATGAAAACAAGTAATTCACGATCTAACAGATGTTCATTGAATTGAAGTAAATTAACTCCTTCTTCATAAGAACAATTGTATAAAGCAGTAACAAAATCCGTGTAATTACTGAAAGATTCCATGATTACTAGGTCAACAATTCACTAAGTTTCTATCATTATCCTACTTAAAGTTAATTCAACCCTGTTAATTTAGTTACGAAATTGACTCAATCAAATTAGAACGATTGGTCTAAATTCAAGATAGTAATATTTGATTAGAGAATCGAGGCAAAGCCTCATTTTTCCGTCCCTGAGTAGAACTCAGAAACGAGGTTAAATGCTTACCTACTAAGCCACTTCTGTAATTTCTGAATTAGTAGATGAAGCCAAACTAACCGACTTCAAAATCTCCCAAAACGCATAAACTGCGGGAGGGTGTAACGCCTCTTTATGCATGGCTGCGCCAATAGTACGATAAAAGGGAATGGGGAGGTGACAAACCTTGCTTTCGGGGGGTAACGGTTCGGCGGCTAAACGGGGTAAAATGGACGCACCTAACCCCTGTCTAACCATACTTAAAATCGTCGAATCATCCCGCATTTCATACCGCACTTGTTGGGGACAATCGGCTTGGGCTAAGTTGTCGTGAATGAGACGAGAACAACTACCAATGGATGAAATAATCAGGGGATATTGGGCTAATTCTTGCCAAGTCAGTTGACAGTTATTGTGGGGAGAATTGGGGGGAAGAACGACAATATATTCGTCGTGTAAAACCTCCCAGGTGTCAAATTCTTCTCTTGCGGGGATGTGAATAAAACCAATGTCCGCTTGTCCCCGTTTGAGGGCTTGTTCGATGTCTCCTAATTCGTCTAATTCGTTGACGGTAACAGTGCCGTGGGGGACTTTTTGATGGAACTGCGCGATCGCGAGGGGTAAGATATGAGTAGCGACACTGCGAAACGAGGCTATCCTAACCTTACCGCCTTGTAAACCCTTGGCGCGATCGGCTTCTTGAGCCAATTCTACCAGGGATGCCATCACAATATTCGCTTTTGCCAGGATGCGATCGCCCACAGGAGTCAAACTAGCCCCATGTCGTCCCCGCGATAAGAGTATCACACCGAGTTCGTTTTCTAAGCCTGCGATCGCGTGACTAATCGCCGATTGTGAAATCTCCAAAGCCAACGCCGCTTCGCTAAAATTCCCCTGTTCGGCCACGGCTATCAAAGCCCGCAGTTGCGATATTTTTATTTTATGGGGATTAATGGGACTCATAAAAAAACGAACTGCCAAGCAGAACTTTCGCCTTCGACAGTTAAAATTATAGTCCCATTATTTGAGTTTCAAACGGATGAGGAAGCAACGGGATAATTTACCGTTTTAAACTGGACGCGATCGCAGTTGGGATTGTAAAGGCTGTAAGTTGCCACACCGGGATTTCGTCCCACCGTTCCCACTCCCACAATACACCGTTTTTGGGGCAGTGTAAAGGTGGCGGTGGCTGACGGATTTTCTAGGGTAGTGAGGGTCGTTTGAACAGTACCACTTTGCAATTCGTATTCAAAAGTTAAGCCAGAACGTCCGCAAAATAATAAGTTCGCATTAACCCGTTGTAAGCGGTCTAAAAGTTGCCAGGGTGAAGTGTTAGGAGTCAGTTTATCGCTGACACTGACACTACTACCATGAATGAGCAAACAATCTAATTCAATAAAGCCAAAATGCTGTTCTCGCAACCATTGAACGCGAGGACGAGACACACTATCCCACAAGGTTTTACAAGCTTGAGAACCATATTCTGCGATTAATTCAGTCGGTTCTGCTGTTGTCCCAACACCGTGTAAAGCAAAGC
This sequence comes from Spirulinaceae cyanobacterium, assembly GCA_046541115.1. GTDB lineage: Bacteria > Cyanobacteriota > Cyanobacteriia > Cyanobacteriales > Spirulinaceae > Jaaginema. Next base: position 2,132 of record JBKHDX010000179.1, read on the forward strand.
ATTGTTCTTCCCACCATCCGGTACAAACGTGCAGTTGAATATCGGGATGAGAAAAGCCGCGAATTGCCTCAATCACGCGGTCGTTTTCGGGATTTAAGCCGATGATATCTCCTAATAAATAAATATCCGAAATAGACTGGTGGAAGCAGTCTTTGAGAACAGCTTGATAAGCGGCATAATTGCCTTCAATTCCACTTAAAATTGCCCACATAATCTTATGAAATTTTGGCAGAAATTACTAAACATTGCTCTAATTTTTGGCGAATTTCGGTTGCATCGAGATGACGACCGATAAACACAACTTGATTGTGAGGTTGAGTTTGCCAAGGTTCGTACTGCATATCATACCTTGCCCCACTCAACTGGAAGATATAGCGGTCTTCAGGGCGATCTTTAAACCAAAGAATGCCTTTGGCGCGAAAGACATTTTGGGGCATTTCTTCAGTAAGAAAATGCTCGAATTTATCTACAGAAAAAGGGCGATCCTTTTGGAAAGAAATCGACATAAATCCGTCATTTTCAAGATGATGGGAATGGTGGTGGTGATGGTGATGATGACCGGAATTAGATTCATCCACTTGAGATAAATAATCCGCCGTTGGAGTCAAACCGACATCTAAAATTAAAGGTAAAGGGACTTGACCGTAATTACTTCTCAAAATTCGCGCTCCCACTTTTAAAGTCTTAATATATGCTTCTAACTCATTAACTTTTTGGGGAGATGCTAAATCAGTTTTGTTAAGAACAACCACATCGCTAAAAGCCACTTGCTTTAAGGCGGCTTCACTATCAAAATGCTCCGGAGTAAAGGTTTCAGAATCCACCATCGCAATAATTGAATCCAAGCAGGTTAGGTCGCGAAACTCCGGCCCTAAAAAGGTTAAAATAATCGGTAAGGGATCGGCAATTCCTGTGGTTTCGACAATGAGATGATCGACTTTTTCTGGGCGTTCGAGAATGCGATAAACCGCCTCAATTAATCCGTCATTAATCGTACAGCAAATACAGCCGTTGCTGAGTTCTAGCATATCTTCTTCTACGGAAATGAGTAATTGCGCGTCAATATTAATATCGCCAAACTCATTGACTAAAACTGCAATTTTTAGGTCTTGGTTTTGCTGAAGAATTTGATTGAGTAATGTAGTTTTTCCACTTCCTAGAAAGCCTGTAATGATGGTGACGGGCATTCCTTGTTTGGGAATATCGGGTAAATCTGAAATAGTCATAACAATCCTCAAGTTTTATTTCTAAGTGAGATTAACGAGCGCAGATATGAGTGGGATCGTCGGCTTTTTCTGCGAACTCTAATCCCCTGGCTAATCGCCAAGCAAAAATGGGGGGTAAGCCTTTATCCAAAATCGCCGCACAGGTCGCTTGATAGTCATATTCCACCTCTCGTAAGGTCGCAACTTGGCTGTCTGGGTCATACAGCACATAGGTGGCATTGGGACGGCCATGACGGGGTTCTCCCACCGAACCCACATTAATAATGCGTTTTAAAGGAGCGTCAAAACTCATTTTTTCCGGCTCTAAATAACCAGAAGTCACGACACGGGCGTTAATTTTTCCTGCATCTAAGGTACGAACGTAGGGAATATGAGTATGTCCGCAAAATAAAACCTCTGCTCCTGACCCCATCGCTCGTTCTAAGGCGATAAAAGCATCGAGATTGGGCAGTAAATATTCGTGGTTGCTTTGGGGGGAACCGTGGACAAAGCAGAGATTATCAACGTTTCGGGTTAATGGCAGTTGCGCGAGATAATCTCGGTGTTCGGGATAAATTTCGCGATTTGTCCATTCGTGAGCCAGCCGTCCTCGTTTTTCTGCGAGGAGAGAAGGATAGCTGCATTCGCAGGCATTCAGCCCTTCTACTACATCTTCGTCCCAACAACCTTGGACGGTGGGAATATCGAGGGAACGAATTTGTTCGACAACGGCATTGGGATGGGGGCCATAACCGACTAAATCCCCCAGACAATAAATCTTTTCAACGCGATGGCGGTCAATATCGAGCAAAACCGCGTCTAAGGCACTGTAATTACCATGTATGCAAGACATAACGGCGATTTTCATGCGATCGCACTCTCCTGTTCTTTCATTTGGTGTTGATAGTAAGCCAGATGAGCATCGCTCAAACCGCAGTCTTGGAGAGTGGTTGCGATCGCGCTGGGGTCGAGATTCCAGCCTACCACCTCCAAGCCACTCAATCGTTGCGGTCGTCCTTCTGACCAGGGAGGTAAATTGAGAGCCATAAATTCTGTATTAATTCTGCCCGCGACAAAATCGCCATACACCGATTCACCGGAATTAATCTCAAAAATACCTTTAGATCGAGCGATTTCGCCATAAGCACCTTGAATCAACTCAAACCAAAAAACGGCTAAACTGTCAAAATCAAAAACTTCCCCGGTGAGTTTGACGCGATGAATTTGAGGCGGTTGAGCCATCAATTGGGAACCATAAGTTAAAGACAAAGATTCGACCACAATAACTCGATCGGCCCATTTTTTTTCCAGGCAATTTGTTAAATTAATCGGTAATAATGCCACGCGATCGCACTCTATTTGAGCTAAGAAAGATTCAATCGTAGCTAAATCGATATACCAAGGAATTTCTAAAAACGTAGTTGTAGGGGTAACTTCTCCCTCTTGAAAAATTTCCAGTTGCGGCAACTCGCTTTGTAAGTAAGTCGCATCAATCGGGACTACTTCTGCATGAGGGCAAAAGTAACGACTTATTTTATCGGGAGTTTGGGCAATTTGCTCGCGAATCCATTGTGTTTTGCCCACTCCGGGTAAACCAACAACAGCAGTAATCATGAAGACATCGATTCCCAAAGACACTGTTAAAATGATAATCATTATCATACAAATTGGCAACCCCGACCCGTTGACCCCGACAAAAATCGATCTACAGTAAAACAAAGCGATCGCGAGGTTACGCAATGAATGAATTAAATCCTTGGTTTATCGGTGCGAGCTTAAACGCTGTATTACTAACAATAGTTGCCTTTGCCCCGAAAAAATTACTCACCCTTGCCGGAATCATTCACGCTTGGATTTTAGGGGTTATCATTTGGGCAACCCTAGGCTGGCCGGGTTATGTTATTGTGGCATTTTATTTTATCGTTGGGTCTGGGGTGACGCGCATTGGTTTAGCCCAAAAAGAAGCCGCAGGAATCGCCGAAAAACGCTCTGGGGCAAGGGGCCCCGAAAACGTCTGGGGGTCGGCGTTAACGGCGGCTTTATGTGCCGTTGGGACGCTATTTGTAGACCCCTGGATGCAGAGTTTATTAATCTTAGGTTACGTCGCCAGTTTTAGCACCAAATTAGCCGATACCACCGCCAGCGAAGTGGGGAAAGCTTACGGCAAACGTACCTTTTTAATTACCACGTTAAAACCCGTTTCTCCTGGCACAGAAGGGGCGGTGAGTTTAGAAGGAACAATCGCCGGAATTATAGCAGCAGGGGCGATCGCGCTGTTAGGTTGGGGTGTAGGGGTAATTACCCTGTGGGGGGTGTTATGGTCGGTTTTAGCGGCATTTATCGCCACGAATATTGAAAGTTTAATTGGGGCAACCTTACAAGAAAAATTCGACTGGCTGACCAATGAGATTGTTAATATTATTAATACCCTAATTGGGGGCGCGATCGCGATCGGTTTAGCCGCTTTTATTATCAGTTAACGTCCGTTCGGGATAAGTTGGAAGTTCTGGCAATCTTGCTAAATTTGGCGGAAACTATTGAAATAACTACACTTAACATGACCTTGACCAATTCCCTGGTGATACTTACTCTCTCGACCCCTTACGCAGGGGGTTTGGGGGGGCTAGTCCCCCCAATACACCTATAATATAAACAAGCTAATTTCAAGAAACGAACCCAACTGTCTTAACCCGAACTGACGTTATCAGTTAATTCCGCTAGCCCCCACAGACAGACTTTGTTTAATTAGCCCCGAATTTTAATCTTCGGACGGGTTAACGAGATAGACTCAAAAGCAAAGATGGTGGGCGATGCCCACCCTACACCTGGCTTGGTTATACCCAATAAAACCCCGGTTTTTTAGAAAAACTGGGGTTTTGATATTCAACTAAATCTCAACTTTAAATACCCAATCTTGATAAGCAGAATCGCGATTTTCCGTAATCGCCGTTAACTTATCCCGCAACTTATTGGTAATCGGTTTATCTTGAGGCAATTGATAATTTTCAATCTGTTTAACCGGGGTCACTTTTGCGGCTGTCCCGCTTAAAAACACCTCATCCGCAATGAGTAACTCTGTCTTATCCACCGGACGCTCAATCACCTCAAATCCCAAATCCCGCGCAATTTTAATCACACTTTCGCGAGTAATTCCTTCGAGGATATCTTGGTCGAAACCGGGGGTAATAATTTGGGAATTTCGTACCACAAAAATATTCATCCCGGACGCTTCGCAAACCTTCCCTTGGGAATTCATCAAAATTGCTTCATCAAATCCCGCTTCAACGGCTTCTGTTTTGGCTAAAGAGGAAGTAATATACGCACCGCTAATTTTACCCCGCAACGGGAAACTGCGGTCTTCTTGACGATACCAAGAACTAATACGACAACTGACACCTTCAGGAGATAAATAATCGCCCAATTCCAAACCATACACGAAAAAGTCCTTCTCAATTTTGTGTAAGCGAGGGGCAATTCCCAAGTCGGAAGTATAAACAAAAGGGCGAATATAAAAAGAAGTTTTGGGGCTATTTTTTTTAATAAAATCAACAATAACGCTTTGAATCTTATCAGCAGAAATATCAAATTTAAGAAAGCGGGCGCTATTACTTAAACGCTGACAATGGCGGTCTAAACGAAAGAGTAAAATTTGATGGGGATTACTGGGGTCGGGGATGCCGCGCAGTCCGCCAAATGCTCCTGTACCATAGTGTAGAGCGTGAGTAGCGATGGAAATATTGGCATCTTTAAAGTCAACAAATTGATTTTGAAAGTAAGCAATGGGAAGAAAGTTGTGCATCGGAAATAGAGAAGACAGTCAAGGTTAAAAATAAAAGTCGATCGATTGAGTATAATCTCGCGTTAGAGCTTTTTTGACGCTCCCCGCCCTAAAAGTGCCGGGATTCTTGGTTCAACGATAATCCTTACAGCTAAAAGGAATCAGTCGCGCCGATTCGACCCCTCCCTTGACAAATTCACCGAAAAGCAATTTTATCAAGCTTGGCAATTAGCCCCAGTGGGATGTATCTTCCCAAGCGTAAATTCTCGTGCGCCCCACGATACTCGCTCATTGTTGCCAATTTTTAACGACTGGTTTTCGGTACTCTGTCGAGTCCATGCGTTTTAAAGAGGTTTCTCGCGCCTCTTGTACTGGTATCGCTTTACGTCGTAAATTTAAGACAGTACCGACGAATCCTGTCTGTACCAGGCTACTTTCTTAGAATAACATAGATTAACACAGAAGCCGTCCTCTAAGGACGGGGCTTGTATCCCATTGTTTTTTTGGTCAAACCGGAGAATCAGGGGTTTTGGCAGCTACGACGCGCGAGTAAAGCTGTGCCATAAGCGGCCGCAGCGTGACGAGAAATCGCCACAGGGACGCGCAATTGCCGTTGACGAATCTTCGCCCAGGTTGGGTTTTTCGCGCCGCCTCCTGCGGTGTAAACTTGCGTCAGAGGCGTTGCACCGAGGTCTTGGAGGAGTTGATAACCTTGGGCTTCGATGCGGGCGATACTTTCGAGTAAGCCGTGGAGAAATTGTACCGAATCATCGGGACGGGGGTCGAGTTTGGGGGCTAATTCTGGGTCGTTGACGGGGAAGCGATCGCCCAGGCTCAAAAGAGGGTAATATTCGAGGGGACTTTCCACTTCGGGGTCAATTTCTTGACTCAAAGAATCTAACATCTCATCGCTGAAAAAGTGCCGCAACACCGCCCCTCCGGTATTGGAAGCCCCCCCAGTCAGCCACAAATCCCCGAAACGGTGGCTATAAATGCCATAACGACTGTTATCGACGGGGGTATGGCTGAGGAGTTTAATAACTAAAGTAGACCCCAGAGAAGTCACCGCTTCCCCCGGTTGCGTCGCACCACTGGCGTTAAAGGCGGCGATGCTGTCCGTTGTCCCGGTACAAACTTGGCAGGTATCTGGAAAGCCAAACCGCCGCACTAAGTCCGGTTTGAGGGGGCTTACCGGGCTGCCGGGGGCGTACACTTGAGGAAATAGAGAAAAACTCGGTAGCGATCGCAACCAATCGGGATAAGTGAGGTTATGCACATCGTAACCTAACTTCAAGGCGTTGTGATAATCGCTAATCCCTAACTGACCGTGCAGCAGAAAGCCCAACCAATCCGCTTGATGCAGTAAATAATGAGCTTGGCTGGTTTTGCCTTTTTCCTGCCACCACAGCAGCTTTGCGAGGCTAGAGGTGGCACTCTGGACAACATTGTGCGGGGGGGCAATTTCTTGGAGTTGCCCTTGGACTGCAACGCCGCGAGCATCGTTGTACAGTAGGGGGGTTTCGATGGGATTCCCGGCGCGATCGCACAGTAACACCGTAGAAGATGTGCCGTCAATGGCGATCGCTTCAACTTGACTGCGAATATTCCCCGGTATTTGCTCGAGTAAAGCAAACAAGGCATTTCGCCACCGCAAGGTCAAGGCTTTAGGATTGAGAAAATGAGACTGAGCTTCCCCTTGAATCTTGCCTGCTGCATCAATCGCGATCGCCCTAGCCCCCGATGTGCCAAAATCAATACCTAAATACAAACCCATGGCCAAGTTATTTTTCTGGCTGCAATTCTAGTTTATCGATTAATGGGAAGGTTTAGGATCGGGCTGGCTTTATTTGAAGTTTGGTAAATCTGATTAAAAATTTTAACCTTTACTCGGTAACTGAGTTAAAAAAAGGCTGCCATTCTGTTCCACGTTTTGCAGAAATTAGCTTTTCTGGGGGATACTCATGTTTTTCAATAACCAAGAGATAGGGATAAAAATGGATTGAATGAAAAGCTTGCTGAATATTGGAAGCAGTGGTAGATTCCGATCCTTCAAACTTGAGAGCATTGAGTTTGTGTACAAAAGCTGTAGCAAAGGCGATGAAACGATTGGGTATGCCGTGGATATCTTCGCACATATAAACACTACCCAAGGGCATATAAGGCAGCGTTTCTTCTAACGTTACCATTTGCTGCTCTGGGGTATGTCCACCATCATCAATGAGAATGTGCATATCCGGTGTAGACTCGCGAAATTTTTTCCAGAAATTCCGATCTTCTTGATCGCCAATGATAATTTTAATTCTATCGCTTTCGTAAGCTTTGCAAGCTTCTTCAATATCAACTCCAAAAACATGACAGTCCTCACCGAAATAATTAAGCCACATGGGAAGACTACCACCGCTATAAATCCCAATTTCAGCAATATTAACCGGTGAGTTTTTGAATTTAGCAAAGTGTCGCTGATAGACATCAAAATAATGAGTCCATTTCCAAATTCCCGGCCCCTCGTTGTTTTTAGAAAAATAATTCCAAAGGGGATTTTCAGTAGGTTTTACCGATTTCGTTGAAGACTCTACCGTTGGCCATTGCTTGCTAAATGCCATACCCCGACAAAACTCAGGAGTCATCAGAATCGATGAAATGGCATCTACGGGATAGCGAATGATTGTGTAGACAAGCTTGACTATTTGTTTTACCAGTTTTAGCAGCTTTTTCATCTGGGAATAGTTATGCTAGAAGAATGTTATCTAAGAATAGCATTTTTTTATAAGTATTTAACTCACTTGCAACCGAAAAAAATAACACAAACTTTTCAGGGTAATGCCTTAAATTTACACCTTGGTCAACACCATTTTAAAATCGAGTTTCCGGTCTTATTTTTGAGATAAAAATTGAAGTAAGTTTCCTCCCCCACTCACGGCCCCAAAAACTAATAACTCTCCAGAAACTTAAATCCACTTTTTGAGCCTGTAATGCCCATCTAGTCTAGCTTTTAGCCTTTTTCGAGAGTCTACTTTCTAGGGAATAAGTTTCTGACTTTCTTTGGAGGGGTAGAATTCAACTCCCCCTACAGCAAAGCTGCCCCTTAGAAACTGATAACTGCATCTACGAGTGCCTTTTCTGATGCCATTGC
>JBKHDX010000180.1:0-10044 GCA_046541115.1 Spirulinaceae cyanobacterium
CATCCCCACTCCCCCCGATTGCCGATTGCCGATTGCCGACTGCCCCTTAGATGCTAATAACCAATAACCAATAACAAACAACCAACAACCAACAACTAATGACTCATCAAAGGCAACTCAATTATAAAACTTGTGCCGTGACCGATCGCGGATTTAAAATTAATTTTGCCTTGATGATTCGTTTCTACAATTTGCTGCACAATGGATAAACCTAAACCCGTTCCTTTGCCGATAGGTTTGGTGGTAAATAAATGATTAAATAATCGGGCTTGGATATCTTCGCTCATGCCGTTGCCATTGTCTTGAATTTCAATTTTGATTCTTTCTTGGGCGCGATCGCAAGTCGTCCGAATCTCGATTTTGGGGTCAGAATGAGGCTGTACTTCATCAATAGCATCAATGGCATTTGCAATCAAGTTCATAAAGACTTGATTGAGTTGACTGGGGTAACATTGCAGGGTAGACAATGAGTCATAATCTTTCTCGATGGTAATTTCAGAACGAAATGTATTGGCTTTTAAGCGATGTTTTAAAATCGTCAGGGTGCTGTCTAAACTTTCGCGGAGATCAAAGTTGGTCATTTCGGCTTCATCGGGTCGTGCAAAGGTGCGTAACGAGTGGCTGAGCGTCCGAATCCGCCGAGTTCCTTCTTTCATAGAATTAATAATTTGCGGTAAGTCGTCGTAGATAAATTCTAGGTCGATTGCGTCAATTTTGGCTCGAATATCTGCATCGGGTTGAGGCTGCTTTTGTTGATATAATTCGATAAGTTCAAACATATCTTGAATGTAATCATTCGCATGATCGATATTACTAATAATGAAGCCCAAAGGATTATTGATTTCATGGGCAATTCCGGCAACCATTAAGCCCAACTCAGACATTTTTTCTTGTTGAATTAGCTTAATATGAGCTTCTTTAAGATCGTCGGTGCGTTGCTGTACTTGTTGAGATAATTGTTGGGTCATTTTGCGGATCGTTAATTGATTTTTGACCCGAATTAATATTTCTTCGACTTCAAAGGGTTTGGTAATATAATCCGTTCCCCCAATTTGAAAGGCTTTTACTTTGTCTATAGTTTCATCTAAAGCACTAATAAAAATAATTGGTACTGCGGCAGTTTCAGGTTTAGATTTTAAGATTTCACAGACTTGATAACCGTCCATATCTGGCATATTAATATCAAGTAAAATTAAGTCGGGGGCTTGAGTCAAAGCTGATTGAATAGCGCGATCGCCATTGAGGGCTTTGCGAACAGTATAACCTCGGTCGGTTAAAACTTTTGATAATAGTCTAACGTTATTGGGCGTATCATCAACAACTAAAATATCAGCTTTATTTTCAGACTTATTAGAATTCAGCATTTTATAATAATAAAAAAAATAGATTCATTAAATCTTGTGAATTAAATCTAAAACGGCATCAAAATCAAAATCATTGGCCCACTGAATCAAAGTGTCTCGTAGCTGTTGATGAGCTTCAGGAATACTCTTAGTTAGTTCAATGATTTCTTCATCAAATCCTGTAATTGCAGCTTGTTTGAGTTGTTCGAGCCAAGGGGTAGGCATTTGTCCCAAGGCTTGGTGTAAGGGGATTGGGAGGGATGGTTGGGCAGTCACTGGAGTCGGGGAAATAGAGGGCGATCGCATTTTTTCGTAAATATAATCAAGCTCTAAATATTCAGCCATTATTGCAAAGATTTGCTCGGTTTTATAGGGCTTGCTCACACAATTATTACAACCCGTATCAATCATTTTTTGTCGTTCTTCGGTAAAGGCATGAGCTGTCAAAGCAACAATAACGGTTGTATTTTTTCCTTGTTCGAGACTGCGAATTTTCTGGGTCGCTTCATACCCATCCATCCCCGGCATTTGTATATCCATCCAGATAAACTGCGGTTGCCATATTTGCCATTGTTCCACAGCTTCTAAACCATTCGTGGCTTCGCGGACTTTAAAGCCAACTGAAGCCAATAAATTCACTAATAATTGACGATTCACTTCCCAATCTTCAACCACTAAAATGCGGGGAACTTTTTGATTTGGGGCTAATCCGATAACAGAACGCGGGGTGCTTTCCTGTTTTTTGAAATCGGGTTGTGCCAATTTTGCTTTGATATCAAAGTGAAAACAACTGCCTTGATGGGGGACACTTTCGACCATCAAATCGCCTCCCATCAGCCGCACAAAGTTCCGGGAAATGGGCAATCCTAAACCCGTTCCTTCGTGGCTATTACGTCCGGTAGCGGTTTGACCAAAGGTTTCAAAAAGTTGCGATCGCTCTTGGGGGTCAATTCCCATACCAGTATCCGTTACGGCAAAGTTTAAGACCACCTTAGAAGCCACAATAATTTGACTGTCTACTTCAAGCCGCACATAACCTTGTTGGGTAAATTTAATGGCATTACTTAATAAATTTGTTAAAACTTGGCGCAGTTTACTTTCGTCGGTTTCAATAAATTGGGGAACCGTAGGCGATCGCGTAAATTTTAAATCTAATCCCTTCGATTCAGCTTTGAAGCGCAACATTTCTTCTAAACTCGTTAACAAGCGAAACAAATCAAACTGATGGGAATTGAGGGTAATGCGTCCCGCTTCGATTTTTGACATTTCTAAAATGTCATTAATTAAACTTAGTAAATGTTCGCCACTGCGATTAATAATGCCTAAATATTCCTGTTGTTCGGTGGGCGAAAGAGTATGACCGGGGCGACTCATCACTTGGGTAAAACCTAAAATCGCATTGAGTGGTGTGCGGAGTTCGTGACTCATTTTGGCCAAAAACTCGCTTTTGGCGCGGTTGGCGACTTCGGCTTTATCTTTGGTGTGTTGCAGGGTAATAATGGTTTCGTGAAGCTGCACGGTCATACTATTAAAAGCGCGAGCTAAAGTGGCGATTTCATCTTCGCTGGTGATGGGGACTTGATAGTTGAGATCGCCTTGGGCAATTTGGTTTGCAGCTTGGACTAAATTGTGGAGAGGATTGGTGATCGAGCGACTAATCCCAAGGGCCAGCAAAGCCCCTGCAATAGCAGCCGCACAAGCAACGATAATGCCTTCATTCCGCACTGCTGCCATTTTGGCATGAAGGGGGGCGGTAGATAAGCCAATGCTCACTGCACCTAGGGTTTGGTTTCCCACTCGTACCACTTGACCCGCAACCAGGCGATCGCGATACCAAAGATACACGGCTTCTTCTGCACTGAGGAGAGAAATTCCAAACGGGTCGATGCGATCGCGATACTTCAACATCCCGTCTGCTACATCAGTAATAATGCGCCCTTCGCTGTCGTAAATGCGCCCTGACACCACCACGCCGCGATCGCCGAGTTGCTCCATCATATCCGAGAGCATATCGGCATCAAGGTAATACAAAGCATCCTGAGACGAGGTAGACAACAACTTCAGCATCAATTGAGCTTGAACTTTTAGCTCGTAGCGAAAGGCTTGACGCTCGCGATAAAGGGATAATGACGTAACACTCCCTACTGCCATCACGATCGCGCAAGTCATGGATACTGTCATTTTGACCGCCAGCGATCGCCGCGGCCCCAAAATTTTGGGCTTCCACTTCATCGATTTTTGACTAAATCATATAACTCGCGCATTTTAGCGATGCTGTCTTCACTGTTAAACTCATCAAATTTTTCGGTTTCTTTGAGTTGTTCTAGAACTTTTTGACCGGCTTCGGATTCATCTAAAGCGAGCAGCACTTGTTTAATTTCTTCCCGTTGTTCGGGTGTAATATCCGGGGCAATTAAAACCAATTGCCGGGGAATTTTGTCAGTTTCGGCAAATATCCTGAGTTGGCTGCGGGTTTCTTCGGGAATTCGGGCAAAGCTTTGATTATCAATCGCCCCCGCCTCAATTCTACCACTGACAACCCATTGAATGGTATTTTCATCGTCGCGGCTAAATACATAGCCAATTTCATCAGCTGCGACGGGTGCGGTTGTTGCTGATTTTTCAACAGGATTCAAATTGGATTGCAACAAATAAGAAACAGGTAATAAATAGCCCGAAGTGGAAAACTTTTCTTCGAGGGCGAGATGTTTTCCTGGCAAATCTTCAAGTTTATTAATACTGCTATCAACCCGCGTGAAAAAGACCGTATTATATTCAGCTACACCATCTTTCCAACGCCGTAAAAATGGCTCGGCTCCCGATCCTTCACTCACTACGGTTGCGGGGTATAAGCTATCAAAATAGAGATCGACTTCTCCGGCTTTCATCGCCGCGATCATCGAGTCTAAATCCGGCACAATTACCACTTCTCCGGCATTGATTCCTTGTTCTCCCAGATTTTCGCCTAAATAGTCTGCCAGGGGTTGAAAACGCTTAATTTTCTTAATTGGTTCGTCGGAAACATCCCCCAATACAATCGTTGTCCCTTCAGATGCGATCGCGGTCGTATTTTCAGCTTCTCCTACATCGGATGGATCGACCGCCGTTGTCGTCCCACAAGCCGCTATCAGCACCAAACCCAACCAACTAGCTTTTCTCACAAATTGATGGATTATCACAATCCCCCCTCAAAGAGATATGGTTCAATTTAACCTTACTTTAAATTAACCTGATTCTTCAGGAAACCGCCCATCGCGATCGCTCATTATCTGGCTTTTCCCACTCTTTCCTACCTTTGACAACTCAACCAAGAAAACCAAAACTCTGACCCGGGATTGACCGTGATTTTCTCTATCTTTATTTCATTAGATGGAGGGAAAAAAGGGAGAAACTCGTCATACTTTGTAAATGAAAGCGTCATTGTAAAAATTCATAAAATCATTGTCATAAATCAACTTATGTTTGGTATTAATCAACTCAAAACCGCAGCACTTTTAGGCTTATTAAGTGGCATTCTTGTCCTGGTCGGCTATTACCTGATGGGCAACGAACAAGGACTTTATTTAGGATTAGCCTTTGCTGGCATTAGTAGCTTTAGCTCTTGGTACTTTTCCGATCGAGCCGTATTAGCCACCTACCAAGCTCAACCTCTCGAAAGAGAAAAAGCACCACAACTTTACCAAAAATCCTGGGTCTAAAGCCCCGTTCTTATAGGACGGCTTTGCTATACTATAATAGTTTTGTACTCGTAACCAGTAATGTGGGCGGTACAAAATGAAAGCGGTCGGGCAGATCGTATCTTGGATAAGAAACCAAGACATAAAACGCTCGTTGAGCCGGTAGGCGCGGGGATAAACTGAATGTGAATGTCTAGGCATTCGTTGATTGTGAATCTAGTTAAGAGGCAACCTGAAAGAAACGAGAATCCCCGTGACTTTAGTCCGGGGAGTTGTCAAAGTCTTTATTCCGCACCCATCCCCCGGTTGAGGAGCGCATTCAGCGTTTACTGGAGTTGGCGCAACAGCCATCTCAACAAAAACAACCTTTGACGGCATAAGCTGACCCCATCCAAAACTTAACGCACCGAGATTTTAAACTTCTCTCTCGGTGCGTTATTTATTTTCTTTGATTTATATTGCTTTGATTGGGGCTTGAGACGTAATTTTGAGGCTCATAGCCAGAGGCTATTTTTGACAATAGCGATCGCTCACAATGCGAGACTTGAGGTGAAGCGGTTGTTTATCTTTGTCTCTGGGGGTGGGGCGATGATGCGGCACAACGTTGATTTGTTTGCAAACGCGAGCGTGGCTGGCGGGACTGGCATAACCCCAGGTATAAACCGCCACATCGTTAACTGTGGCATTGGCAGGAGACATCTGAAGTAAACCGATCGCCAGCGCGATCGCGACACCCATGAGCATAAAAAAGACTTTCTTCAGCATATCCGTACTTCGAGCGGTTACAGTTGGTTCTTGGCGTTCTTACTCAGAGAGTACCCATTCGCCGCTCGAAACTGCTCATCGAAGTACAAGCAATCGCTAAAATAACCCCAGAAAAATTAAAATCAAGGGAAGTCACAAATATGGCAATTTCTCTAGGGATTCTCACGATTTCTGACCGCGCCAGCGCCGGAGTTTACGAAGACATCTCGGGCCCGGCTATTATCGACTTGCTCAAAACTTACATTAAAAATGACTGGCAACCGGTGTATAAAATTATTCCCGACGATCGCGCCAGCATCGAAACCGCGCTAATAGAAATGAGCGATCGCGAATCCTGCTGTTTAATTGTCACCACAGGCGGCACAGGGCCTGCAAAGCGCGATGTTACCCCAGAAGCCACAGAAGCCGTTTGTGAGAAGATGTTGCCGGGTTTTGGGGAATTAATGCGATCGGTGTCGTTACAGTACGTTCCCACGGCGATTTTGTCGAGGCAAACCGCTGGGATTCGCGGCCAATCTCTCATTGTCAACTTACCCGGTAAACCCAAGTCGATTAAAGAATGCCTCGAAGCGGTTTTTCCCGCAATTCCCTATTGTCTCGACCTCATCGGTGCGCCTTATCTCGACTGTGATGCTGAGGTGATTCAAGTGTTTCGCCCGAAGCAGTAAGATTTCGGTTAGATAGTGGGGGTTTTTTTCAGTCATCAGTTATCAGTCATCAGTCATCAGTGTTTTAGGCAATCGGCAGTCGGGGGGGAGTGGGGAGAAATTATCAATTATCAATTACCAATTATGGGATTTGGGAAGTGAACCCAACCAACAACCAACAACCAACAACCAATGAAAAATGAACCTACCGATTATTTATCACCCGGATTATGTGACCCCGCTTCCCGATAATCATCGCTTTCCCATGCCGAAGTTTAAGCTGCTGCATGACTTGTTGATCGCCGATGGAGTGATTCAACCCGAACAAGTGAAACAACCAGAAAAACCGCCGCGAGAGTGGTTGGAGTTGGTGCATACGCCGGAATATGTGCGGGCTTATTGCGAGGGGACACTGGATGCGAAGGCCCAACGGCGCATTGGGTTACCCTGGAGTCCGGCGTTGGTGACGCGGACTTGTACGGCGGTGGGGGGTACGATTTTGGCGGCGAAGTTGGCGTTATCGGTGGGGATGGCTTGTAATACGGCGGGGGGGACGCATCACGCTTTTCCCGATTATGGTTCGGGGTTTTGTATTTTTAACGATTTGGCGATCGCGTCTCGACTTTTGTTACACCTAGGTTGGGTTAAAAAAATCCTGATTGTGGATTTGGATGTTCATCAAGGGGACGGGACGGCGTTTATTTTTCAAGATGATTCCCGCGTGTTTACGTTTTCGATGCACTGCGAGGCGAATTTTCCGGGGAAAAAGCAACGCAGCGATTGGGATGTGCCGCTACCGATTGATTTGGATGATGATGGCTATTTACAGATTTTGGCGCAACATCTGCCTCAGTTGTTCGATCGCGTACAACCGGATTTGGTGCTGTATGATGCGGGGGTAGATACCCATGTGAGCGATAGCTTGGGTAAACTGGCCATGAGCGATTATGGTTTGTATCGTCGCGAAAGAATGGTGTTGAGTAGTTGTGCGGCGGCAGGCTATCCCGTTGCTTGTGCGATCGGGGGCGGCTATAACAAGGATATGCAGGGGTTGGTGTATCGCCATTCGTTGTTACATCGAGCCGCGAGTGAAGTTTTCGCCCAATATAAGCTTTAATGTAACAAAAACAAAAAAGCAAACGCGATCGCATACATTAGCTTGCCATAATCAATCAAGAACCCTTTTCTTAACCCTATTGCGATGGCTCAACCTGCTTTATCTTCTTCCCACAAATCCGCTTATATGGATTATCATCGCCGCACCCCACGCTACTACTTAGATCGCCTAGACCCAGCAATGCTCGATAGTTTTACGCCCCAACAACTCAGCGCCATTGTGGGCATCTTAACCGAGGCGATTCCTCAATCGAGTCCGAAGATTGTTGACCTCCGGTTTGCTATTGACTTGATTATTTCTCGGTTTTATTTTGTGATTTTGGTGGGGAAAGACCGCCGCAGACAAAAGCGTCAATATGTGCCGCAGGGCGTGGCGAAAGTGGGGAATGCGATCGCGGTGTTGGTGCTATTATTGGGTTTAAATTTATTGCTGAGTTTGACGCTAATCTTGTTATTTTATCTGCTCAAAACAATCTTGGGTATTGACCTAATGCCCGATTCCCATCTCAGCGATTTTCTATCTCGTTAGCGGCGTTAACTTAACCCTATTGCCTCGATTAGCAACCCCAAGATCGCCAATGAACAGTTCATAGTTCGCAGTTTCTCTTCGTTTCACTGTTAGCTATTCCCTGTTCACTGTGGTTTTTATCAAAACTTAGTTTTAACTATCTTCGCCTCGGTCTACGGTTTGACTCGGAGAAGAATTATAAATTGCATCTAATTTGTCGCGAGCATCTTCGACATTCATCGACTTAACAATTAACAACGGCTCGTTTACGGGATTGCCGTCATTATCTAATAATTCGGGATGAGTTGGCATTGTCGAGCGGCGGGCTGTCATATTATTACCGGGATAGCGGCGCTGAGAATCCAAACTCACCGTCACTAAACTGCGGATGAGATTGCTAATCGCGAAGAAAGCCACAACGGTAAAAGCCAGAATGTAAAGTAGGTGTAACATTGTTTTTTATTCCTAATTTGTTTAACTTTTTCGTACAAAAATCTTTAATAAAGCCTTCTTTGGGAAAGCCCTGGTATCACTTCAGTTTATTATGTCATGTCAACTCTGGGAAAGTCTCAAAGTCATGGATTACAAAGTGATTAAAACTGAACTTGGCCGGCAAACCGCACTTTTTTTGCGATTTTTTAAGAATCGGGAGATTGTGCTTGCTTGAGACTGCGCCATTGGCTCGAAACTTGCCAACATTCTGTGACCAGTTGATGCCAAGGTTTCATGGTGCTTAAGTCCAAACCGACTTGGCCCGCAGTTGCTTGAAACATGGCTTGAGCCGCACTCACTTCTTGTTGAGCCGTTGCGAGTCTCGCCATGAGGTTTGCTTGCTCGGTCGAGTCGAGAAAAGATATATTTTCAGTTTCGAGTAAATCTCGCGATCGCGCAAACCAATATTGAAAATCTGCCAATAATGGCTCCAGAACAGCTTTGAGTAACTCGCGTTCGGGGGGCTGAGTCAAAGACATTCGATTCCCAGTAAAACGTGTACTATATTACTTTTTATCTTAGCGGCTTTTACAAAAAGTTACAGAAATCTTCATTTTTTTAAGCATCGCGATCGCCCCAACCTTAAAAATTGAAACTCTCCCACCCGATATCATAGAAAGAGAAACTAAAGACATTCTACAATTGACTTGCATGGTAAAACAGCCGATGGCCACCGCCGAACAACAAGACGCGATTCCCCTTCCTCGTACCAGTGAATCCGACAAACTCAAACGCATTCGTCATACCGCCTCTCACGTTATGGCCATGGCGGTACAACGGTTGTTTCCCAAGGCACAAGTAACCATTGGCCCTTGGACAGAAACTGGGTTTTACTACGACTTCGACAATCCCGAACCCTTCAGCGAGAAAGACCTCAAAGCCATCAAAAAAGAGATGGACAAAATCATCAAGCAAAAACAGCCCGTCATTCGCGAAGAAGTCACTCGCGAAGAAGCCAAACGCCGCATCGAAGAACTCGACGAACCCTACAAACTGGAAATCCTCGACGACATCAAAACCGAACCCATCACCATTTATCACCTCGGCGAAACTTGGTGGGATTTGTGTGCCGGGCCCCACATCGAAAACACCAGCGAACTCAACCCCAAAGCCATTGACATCGAAAGCGTCGCGGGGGCCTATTGGCGCGGAGACGAAAAACGCCAACAACTACAACGCATCTATGCAACGGCTTGGGAAACCCCCGAACAACTCAAAGAATACAAACGCCGCAAAGCCGAAGCCCTCAAGCGGGACCACCGCAAACTGGGGAAAGAGTTAGGTTTGTTTGTCTTCAGCGACTCGGTAGGCCCCGGTTTACCCCTCTGGACTCCCAAAGGGACAATTGTGCGCTCGACCCTCGAAGACTTTCTCAAACAAGAGCAAATCAAGCGGGGTTATCTGCCTGTCGTCACCCCCCATATTGCCAGAGTCGATTTATTCAAAGTATCGGGACATTGGCAGAACTATCAAGAAGATATGTTCCCCATGATGGC
>JBKHDX010000181.1:0-9980 GCA_046541115.1 Spirulinaceae cyanobacterium
TTTAGCACAAAGCCGTCCTTAAAGGACGGGGCTTTAGACCCAAAAATCTTGGTAACTTTAGAATTAGAGCAATACCAGGGAATGTTTTATGAAACAGTTACTTTTAATCAGTTTAGGAATTAGTAGTGCATTTTTGGGCGGAAATGTTGTTATGGCCCAAGAAACTGAAGATTTTGATACTTTATTTAATCAATGCTTTAATACGCCCGGAGAAGCGGGGATTGAGATTTGCGATCGCGCCTTGGAAATTGATGCGGAAAATCGCACCCTCTGGACGAATCGCGGCGTTAAGTTCAAAAATATGGGCAATGCCGAAGAAGCCCTAGAAAGTTTCGACCGGGCGATCGCGGTGGATGAAGATTACTCTTTGGCGCATTATAATCGCTGTGCGGTGTTGTTGAATCAACTGCAACAATATGAAGCGGCCATTGCAGCTTGCGATCGCGCCTTGGCAGGAGATGACGCTTGGGGAGACCAATCTAACTCCACTTGGGCTTGGAATAACCAAGGAGTCGCCCTCAACCGCTTGGGACGACACGATGAAGCCCTCGAAGCCTACGACCGCGCCCTGGAAATCGATCCGAGTTATGCTAAGGCTTGGAGCAATCGCGCCACGGCTTTGATTGACCTAGAAAGATATGAAGAAGCCGTTGAAGATAGCGATCGCGCCCTGGAACTCGATCCCGATTACCCTCAAGCTTGGGATAATCGCGGTTGGGCGTTACACAACCTCGAACGCTACGAGGATGCTCTAGAGTCCTACGACCGCGCCCTAGAAGCCAATCCCGACCATGCGAATGCTTGGAATAATAAGGGGGTCACGCTGTTTACCTTGGAACGCTACGAGGATGCTCTGGCGGCGTTTGAGCAGGCGATCGCGATCGAACCGGATCACCCCCTCGCCGGACCTAATATCGACATCGCTCGTCAACAATTATCACAATAACTGCTTTTTGTCAATACAGGTGAAGTCAGAACCCCGGTTTCTGTGGTCAAATTTTAACTTGACTGTGTAAGCAGGTAAGAAACCGGGGTTCTAGAACAGCAGGCGGGTTGGCGGGATAAAGAATGTGAACCCCTTCCCACCTTGAGAGGAGAGGGGAATAGCGATATATTGGGGTTTGTTGAATAAAGCATCAAGCGTATAGCCAGGTTAGACCCTAAAATCTACCTACCTCTACTTTACGGATTTTTCTGCCGAAAGTCAAGATCGTTGGCATTTTTAGTCCTTATATATTCAATGCCAATCCGTTTCATTGATGGAACTTGCTGAAACCCGGTTTCAGGGGATAACCACTCGAATCTATGGAACGATTAAGCCGATTGGAAACTCTGTTTCTCCGACAGTGGTTGCTTTTGCGGATGTAATATCATTGCTTGTTGGTGGCGTGGGAGAGGTATGGGACGATAGCGATTGACAAAAAAATCAAGTGCATAGCCAGATTTCCCCATCGTACCTATCTATTATCAAGTTTAGGCGCTTTTCGGCAAAAAGTCAATATAAACTGAATTTTTAGCCCTAGTAAATAACTGCAATTGATTCAAATTACGAGGATTATACACCCTAGTTCTAGGATAAGATTTTAACTCGACAAGGTAGACCTAAACTGAAGCCAGTTTAAGTATTTGCGGCTTAGATATGAGTCTCAGAATCCGCAGCCAAGCCTCATTATCCCATTCCTCAAATACAATCGAGAAGCGAGATTATTGTACAGACAGATAACCCAATTTAACACACTTAATTCGGGAAAGTTGGCAGTACGCCTCTTGCCCCTTTGAATGTGGTTTGACTCATATCCGCATTCGCTACATCCACATTGCGTAAAAAAGCGTTATCCCAGTTGACATTACTCAAATTCGTATAAGTCAAATCGGCACTATCTAAGTTACTGGCGCGGAAGTCGCTATCCGTTAAATTGCTATAAGCCAAGTTAGCGTTATTTAATTGGGCATTGATGAAATTGGCTTCAACTAAACTCGCACCAATTAAACTACTATTTTGCATGGCTGTAGAGCGCAAATTAGCACGATATAAATCTGTGCCATCGAGAATACTATTGGTTAAAGTCGCACTTTCGAGATAAGCAAAGCGGAGTTGCGCTCCCGTTAAATCTGCATTGGTTAAGTTAGCAATACCAAACTTACTATTCGTCAAGTCTGTATCGCTAAGATTAGCATTACTCAAATTGGCTTTATTAAACCCGACATTTTTGAGCATTGCTCCGCTTAAATTTGCTCCTGATAAATTAGCGGTATAAAATCCGGCTCTTTCAGCAATAACGTTTTGTAGCTTCGTATTGATTAAGTTAGCACCAGCAAAGTTAGCATCAATTAAGCTGGCTCGACTCAAATTCGCATAGTTTAAAGTCGTGCCATCCAGAATCGAGAAATCTAATGCCACATTAACTAAAACAGCTTGGACTAAACTTGACCCTGATAAATCAACCGATTGTAAGTTAGCGTTGCTGAGATTGGCATAATTAAGATTAACTAAAACTAAATAACTTTCGGTTAAGTCAGCTTGAGCTAAATTGGCATAACTCAAGTTAGCGCCGTATAAATCAACGTTATGCAAATCAGCATTTCTGAGGCTGACTTTCGGCAGTTGAGCAAATCTTAAATTCGCACCGCGTAAGTTAGCATTATCCAGATTTGTAACAATATCATCAGATGGAATTAAATAATTAACTGCCGTTTCTAGAGGTTTGACTTGCGAGCGAATAGCCCCTCTTTCTAGTTCGTTGAAAATAGCGTTTTCCAGGTTAGCTTCTGTGAGATTTGCCCCTTGTAGATTGGCTTCTTTTAAATTCGCTTCTTCAAGGTTTGCCCCGCGTAAATTTGCCCCCTGTAAATCTGCCCCTTCCAGATTCGCTTCCCTTAAGTCGCATTGAGGGCATTGTTTGGTTTCGAGGAGTTGCTGGACATCTTCGGGATTAGCGGCATAAGCGGGGGGTGCGAATCCCAAAAGCATTAGGGGAATTAAGTAATTTGTTTTCATAGATTTTTGTTTACGAAGGTTCTAGAACCCCGGTTTCTAAAATTGCATTCTAACTTTATCGGATAAGCAGATAAGAAACCGGGGTTCTGAGTTTCTTGTATAACCTCGTTCCTGAGTTTTACCAAGAGATGTGAAAATGAGGACAAAGCCCTCGATGGCTGACGAAAAATGCCGTTGATAAGTTCCTATTGTAAACCGAATTTGAGCCGGGGGCTATGGCAAAATTAAATCACCCAGAGATAAAAATCCAGGGTGAAGAGAAGTTGAAATAAACGGTTAGGGAATTAGGGGCGATCGCGCAGTGGCAGGCTTCGCCCGATCGCGATATATTTCCAGATAGCGGTGCATATATTCTGTGACAATACCGTGTAACATTAAATCTCTGGCAGCTTGAAAGGGACTATTGGGGGCTAGAGGGTGACGATTGGTAATGACATGATTCCAGCTACTATCCCCGGTAATTTCAGTGAAATACAAGCCGAAGTTTTCATCAAATTGCAATGAAAGTACAGCCCGTTCAAATTCATCGCTGGTAAGACACAGAGAGTAAAAGACTTTAAACAATTCAATGGCAGATTCTAAGTCTAAAATCCGCAGCCAGCGACGCTTTTTAAAGTCGATTTCCACTTCTGGGGTTTTAATGCTGCTGAAGTCTAAACCCTTTTGTCTTACCTTCTCTAACCAATGGGGATTTTCCCGTTTGGCTTGGTGATAATCGTAGACAAAGTTATACAAAATTAAGTCATGTTCGAGAAAGGCATCTTGCGCGAGATCGTCTATGGTGCGAGGATATAAATTTGAGCGTTCTATCTCAGGATTTGGCCCATTATCAATGAGAAAGTTAACGATATTTGAGCCTAAGCTAATGTGACGCACAATCAGATAACAAGCTTCTGGTGTGACAAAGTTTTTCAGGAAAAAAGTGGCGGATTTGTGCATAATGCCATAAGCGTTAAACTGAAATGGCAGTAACCGCTTTATGGTCATAATTAACGCTAAACAGATGTTCGCAAATAGCTTGATGGGAATGAGTAAATAATTCCGCGTCCAACTTTGCAAATCTCGAACCATGTATTCCTTGGAGTTGGCATCAATGGGAATCGCTTCTTCTAAATACAGAACTTGCCAGGTGTTAGGATTGCGACGATTATAAGGCTGTTGGGCAATATCTGAATCTGTGGGTGAGGTTTTGGGAATCAAAGTCATTTTAGCTAATTTCTTCGAGTTGGAGTTGATACAAACGAGCGGTAACTTTGGCGGTTTTCACAATCCGTTTGGCAAGTTCGGCAGTCATCCAATCGGCATTTAAAATAGCTTCGAGTTTGCCAATATGGGATTCATCGTTTTCGGCGTGATAGCCTAAAAAGGAAACTTGATTGGCTTCGAGGTTTAAGGTTTCTTGAATTTGTTTTGCCCATTTTCCTGCAAGACGATTCCCTAAGCCTTCAATAATGAACATACTACCCATTAAATCGAGGGGATTCTCGCGGGAAGCTTGATGGAAAATAAACGCAGAAAGGGCTTCGGAACCAATGTTTTTCTCGGCGTTTACAATGTCTTCTAAATTACCGCCAACGCTGACATAATTGCGCTCTAACATTTGGTAATCTCGATGTTCATCTTGAGCATGGCCAATAAAGAGCGATCGCATCTTAAAATCGATCGTATTAGAAGCAGCCCGAGTAATCCATCGTGCGCCTTCTACCACTTGGGGACGTAGATTTCGCAGTAGGGCTTGATAATCTTCTACGGTGAAGTCTCCGCGATTGAGTTTACGGATAATCGGGACAGTTTGCAGTTGTCGTTCAAAGTCCAACCAAACTAATGTCAACTGACGTAACAATTCAGCGTTAACAGCAGGATTAGACTTATCTGGATTGGGAGTTGTAATCGTTTCAGGAGTCATGGGAGATTCGACAGTTGAGGAAGGATTAGAAATAACGGCTTGGTGATTTTCTACCACTGTCATCATCATGTAAGCTGTGGTATAACGTCCACTTTCTGGGACAAAACAAAACACTTTTTGTCCGGGCTGTAACTTGCCAGAGTTAAACAATTCCTCCAGCATCAAATAGATCGAAGCACAACCGGTATTCCCACGAGTGTAGAGATTTGTAAACCATTTATGTTCGGGAATCATGCAGTTGGCTTTTTCGAGCAATTCCACAATCTGGCTGCGGAAGAAATGAGAGGAATAATGACACAACAACCAATCAATTTCTTGGGGGTTAACTCGTCCCGCTTCAATCAGTTTTAACCACCCAGTTACGCCAAGTTTTATCACTTCATCAAGACGGCGAATATCTTGCCGTAAATGAAATGCTCCCGCAGCCGCAGCATCAGCATAAGAAGGATAATCCAGCCAACTTTTTTGGGCTTTTCGATCGTCGGTTCCCGCGTACATACAGGCTTCATAAGCATGAGCGTGAGAAACCGATTCAATCCAATCAATTCTTAAACTAATACCTTGACTGCGGGGGCGATCTTGAATTAAAAATGCACCAGCACCATCGGACAACATCCAGCGCAAGAATTCTGTATCAAAAGGCAACTTTCCGTTATTTTTAAAACGAGCGTCTGCTTCAAAATGACTGTGTTTAAATAGCCGAGATGCAAACTCAGAAGCCACTGCGATCGCGTGACATTTTTGCCCTAATTTGATTTGAGATTGGGCATAATTTAAAGCCGCAACTCCCGCACAACAAACCCCCTGAGTTGATACCGCTTCTAGAGGGGAAAATTCGGTTAACTGTCCGTGTACCATACTGGCAAAACCGGGAACGGTTAAATCGGGAATTGTGGTGGCACAAGCGAGTAAATCAATTGCTTTCGGTTCGAGATCGATTTGTGTTAAAGTATCTCGTATAGCCAAAGCTGCCATTTCGCTATTTTGATACACGGTTTCTTGTTGGCGATTAATGGCATAATGGCGCGTTTTGATGCCGTTACTTTTGAGAATACGACGGCGAACTTTAGAGGCGCGATCGCCAATTTTTCCGAGATAACTTTCCATCTCATCGTTGTTAATGGGATCGCCAGGTAAAAACTTACCCATACTGGTAATATAGGCAGAGTACATCATAAATAATGGGTTAACTTTTGAATGAGAATGTCATTGCTTAATTTGAACTTAACAACGATGGCAGACTGTCACAAAAGCTGTGTGACAGTTTTGCAATTTACCCCTGGTTTTAAAGCAAACAAATGAAAAGGCGATCGCGAATTTACAGCCCAATCTTTAATTCCAACTTAATCTCGAACGAAATAACGAATATAATGTGACAGTTAGTACAACGGATTCGTATTTTTAAACCCCTATGATGCCTGCGAAAGTTGTTGAAATTCTCTCCTCTGAGGAGATTCGCCGCACCCTGACTCGTCTCGCGTCCCAAGTTATCGAGCGTTCGGGGGATCTTTCTAAGTTGGTTTTATTAGGTATTCATACGCGGGGCGTTCCACTTTCTCACTTAATTGCCCAGCAAATTGAAATGTTAGAAAACGAATCCGTCGCAGTTGGCGCACTCGACATCACACTTTACAGAGATGACTTAGACCGAGTTGCCTTACGAACACCAGCAAAAACGGATATTCCTTTCGATTTAACGGGAAAATACATCGTTTTAGTTGATGATGTCATTTTTAGCGGTCGCACCATTCGAGCGGCTTTAAATGCGGTTTATGAATACGGACGGCCCGAAATCATCGCTTTAGCGACTTTAGTCGATCGCGGCCATCGTCAACTCCCCATTCACCCAGATTTCGTTGGTAAAACCCTTCCCACGGCTTTTGAGGAACAAGTTAAAGTTTATCTACAGGATGTGGATGGACGAGATGCGGTAGAGTTAATTCGAGCTAGTGAGTGAATTGGGGCAATTACCAATTACTAATTACCAATTACTAATTACCAATTACCAATTACCAATTGAGGGATTCTGCCAATAACCAACAACCAATAACCAACAACCAATAACCAACAACCAATAACCAATAACCAATAACCAATAACCAAATATGAGTAATACTCAAGCCCGTAAAGCCGATCACATTCGTATTTGTTTAGAAGAAGACGTACAATTTAGACAAGGGACTAATGGTTTTGAACGCTATCGATTTCAACATTGCTGTTTGCCCGAATTAGACTATGATGAAATCGATCTGTCTACCGAGTTTTTTGATAAAGCTTTGGGTGCGCCTTTGTTAATTTCCTCGATGACAGGAGGGACAGAACAAGCCAAAGAAATCAACTACAAATTAGCCGCGATCGCGCAGAAATATCAGCTTGCCATGGGAGTCGGATCGCAACGAGTCGCAGTGGAAAAACCGGAAGTTGCTCATACCTTCGCGGTGCGATCGCAAGCCCCAGACATCCTACTTTTTGCCAATCTCGGAGCCGTCCAACTCAACTATAGCTACGGTTTAGATCAATGTCTGCGAGCCGTAGATGACCTCGAAGCGGATGCTCTGATTTTACACCTCAATCCCCTGCAAGAATGTATCCAACCCAACGGCGATCGCAACTTCAAAAATCTTCTTGACAAAATTGAAGAATTGTGTATTAAGCTCCCCGTTCCCGCGATCGCCAAAGAAGTCGGCAACGGAATTTCGGTAAAAATGGCGCAAAAGCTCTTAAATGCAGGCATTTCTGCCATTGACGTAGCGGGGGCTGGCGGTACATCCTGGGCAAAAGTTGAAAGCGAACGCACCCAAAACCCACGCCAACGCCTCTTGGGGCAAACCTTTGCCGATTGGGGCATTCCCACCGCCGAATGCGTCGCCCAAATTCATCATGCCTACCCCAACGTTCCCTTAATCGCCTCTGGGGGCTTGAGAAACGGCATGGATGTAGCCAAAGCGATCGCCCTAGGGGCCGACCTCGCAGGCTTAGCTTACCCCTTCCTCAAAGCCGCTAACGAGTCCATAGAAGCCCTCGACGAACTTGCCCAACTCCTGATTGCAGAGATGACCACCGTTTTATTCTGTACCGGAAATCGCACTATTACCGAATTACAACACGACAACGCCTTACAAAAGTTAGGATAGGGTTATTGGTTGTTGGTTGTTTGTTATTGGTTATTGGTAACAATCTAATTTCCTCCTCCTCTTTCACGACTGCCTACTCTTGGGCGGGGAAACCCCGCCCCTACACGCCCATTGCCTACTGCCTAAGAAAGCCGATGGCCTCAAAAACTGATAACTGATGACTGTTAACTGATAACTGAAAAAAATGCGTCAATTTCTCAAACACACCTTTGCCAGCTTAGTCGGTACAATTCTTGGTATTAGCTTATTATGCGTTCTGGGTGCGAGTAGCTTAGTTGTTTTACTCATTACCGCCGTCGCGAATGAAGAAGAACCCAGCATCAAAGATAAATCCGTGTTAGTCTTTGACTTGTCTCAAGGGATTAGCGACACCGAACCCACAGTTAGTTTCACGCAAGCTTTATCCGAAAATATCCCCGATACACTTCCCCTTCGTCGCGTCGTAGAAGCCATTGATAAAGCCTCCCAAGATGACCGCATTGTGGCGTTATTTCTAGACGGTTCTCAAGGCAGTAATAGTACAGGTTACGCCACTTTATCCGAAGTCAGAAAAGCCCTACAACGGTTTAGAGATAGTGGGAAACGAGTCATTGCTTATGATGTCGATTTATCTGAAAAAGATTATTATCTCGGTTCGATTGCTGATACTGTAATTATTAACCCGATGGGGGCAGTAGAACTTAACGGTTTAAGTTCGCAACAAGTCTTTTTTGCCGGTGCATTAGAAAAGTTTGGGGTCGGGGTGCAAATTATCCGGGTGGGAAAATTTAAAGCCGCCGTTGAACCCTTTATCCAAGAACAACTCAGCCCGGAAAATCGCCAACAAATTACTAATTTACTCAACGATGTTTGGGGTCAATTTTTGAGTGATGTGGGAACAAGTCGCAACCTGAGTAATAGTCAATTGCAGGCGATCGCGAACAATCAAGGTATTTTATTACCCGAAGAAGCCCTCAACGCCAAATTAGTCGATCGCGTGGCTTATTTTGATGAAGTGGTGACCGATCTCAAAGAATTAACTGACAAAAAAGAAAGCGATCGCACCTTTCGTAAAGTCAGCTTGCGACGTTACCTCGATATCCCCGTCAAAGCCGTAGATCGGGACTCCGAGAATAAAATTGCTGTGGTCTATGCAGAAGGGCCAATTGTAAGCGGAACAGGAGATGTCGGTCAAATAGGTAGCGATCGCCTGGGTCAAGAATTGCGAGATTTACGGGAAGACGAAGACGTAAAATCCGTAGTTCTCCGCATTAACAGCCCAGGGGGAAGTGCCACCGCTTCTGAACTTATTTTAAGAGAACTCAACCTCCTAGCACAAGAAAAACCCGTGGTGGTTTCTATGGGTGATACCGCCGCTTCTGGAGGTTATTGGATTGCTACCGGGGCCCAATATATTTTCGCTGAAGCTAACACCATTACCGGGTCAATTGGCGTGTTTGGCGTATTAACGAATATCGCCGAAATTAGCGAAGAAAACGGCATTACTTGGGATAGTGTTAAAACCAATACTTTTGCCGATTTAGAAGCCATTAATCGCCCGAAAACCCCTGAAGAAATGGCTTTATATCAACGGCTGGTTAACAAAGTTTATAATCAATTTTTAGACAAAGTAGCTACCGCCCGTAACCTTCCTAGAAACCAAGTTGCTGAAATCGCTCAAGGTCGCATTTGGTCGGGTTTAGACGCAAAGCAAGTAGGATTAGTTGATGAAATTGGCGGCCTCGAAAGCGCGATCGCCCACGCCGCTAAAATTGCCGAATTAGGCGAAGATTGGGAAGTCCAAGAACTTCTCAAAGAATCCAATTTTGAAGACCAAATTATTCGCATTTTGAGCGAACAAACCCAAGGGGAAAATATTATCACTCCCGACCCCCTCACCCAAGAATTTATCAAATTCAAAGACGATCTTTCGATTCTCAAAGCCCTTACCGATCCGAGGGGA
>JBKHDX010000182.1:0-9960 GCA_046541115.1 Spirulinaceae cyanobacterium
CACCTTGTAGCTCGGCAAGACAGGACGGGGCTTTAAACCCAGAATTTTTGGTAAACTGCTATAGTATCTTGTTCAGTCCAGATCGCGATCGCCTAATCTCAAGTTCCCACTCCCTCTCAATCACCGTCCGTAACGTCCTACTAACTCCGTCGCTTCTAACACATGACCGCTCATCGCTGCTTGTAACTGGGCTTTCGTTGCACCCGAATCTAATCCCAAAACGCGATCGAGGGCGTAGAGTTTAAAGAAATAACGGTGAGTTCCATTAGGGGGACAAGGGCCACCATAACCTAAATTACCAAAATCATTGATGCCTTGGGTTCCCCCACCGGATAACATTTCTCCTGGGGTCGAAATGCCTTCGGGTAATTGGCGAATTTGGGTGGGAATATCATACACAACCCAATGGACAAAAGTATAATTGGGTGCGTCTGGATCGTCTACAATAAGGGCTAAACTACGAGCTTCAGTGGGAAGATTATCCCATAATAAACTCGGAGAAGTGTCATTACCATCGCAAGTATAAGGGGCAGGAATAAAGCCGTTTGCGGTAAAAGTCTTGCTGGTCAGTTCCATAAAATAGGATCGAATTACAACCGTTTTAACCTAGCTTGTGGATATCCAGAAAATCGTCAATCTCTTGGTAGAAAAAAGTTCTTAGCAGCTATGGAGGAAGACTTGGGGAAGGATAAACAAGATGACTGAACTTCAGGCCATTATTTTTGATGTGGATGGTACGTTAGCCGATACCGAACGAGATGGTCATCGCGTCGCTTTTAATCGCAGCTTTACCGAAGCAGGTTTAGATTGGCATTGGTCGGCGGAGTTTTACGGGGAATTACTCGCGATCGCGGGGGGAAAAGAGCGTATTCGGCATTATATCGAGCGCTATCACCCGGATTTTGTGCCGGAAAATGGCTTTATTGCCCAACTGCATCAAACCAAAACTCAATATTATCTAGAATTATTGCAAACTGGGGCAATCCCCTTGCGGCCCGGTGTGAAGCGGTTAATCCAAGAAGCCCGGACTGCGGGGATTCGGCTGGCCATTGCTACCACCAGTGCTTTTCCCAACGCGATCGCCCTTTTACAGCAAACCCTCGATCCCGATTGGTTTGAAGTCATTGCAGCAGGAGATATTGTTCCCGCGAAAAAACCCGCCCCCGACATCTATTACTATGTCTTAAAACAGATGCAACTGCAACCTTCTGATTGTATCGTGTTAGAAGACTCTCCTCACGGTTTGGCCGCTGCCACCCAAGCCCACCTCAAAACCCTAGTTACAGTGAATGACTATAGCCGCACCGGAGAATTTAACACCGCTTGTTTAGTGGTAGATTGCCTAGGAGAACCCCATTTGCCTTGTACTGCCTTATCAAAGTGGGATAATCCTAAACCTTATCTAGATTTAGAGAGTTTACGTCAGCTTTAACAAGTTTAAGTCTACAACTGAGTTAAAATTTACGGCTTTCCCAGAAATCTGGATGGCTTTAGGAAAGTCGTTTTTGGTGTTTTTGTATACCGTTTACCCAAATCCTAGACGCTAATGTTAACTAATGTTAACATTGGTTTAATAACAATCGCTAATAATCATTGGAGGACAAAAAATATTAAGACAAAATAATTTAGAGTTGACTGCTTTGAGCGATTAATGATTTTCAACAAAAAGCATAGCATTTTAAAAATCTTATTTCCCTAGATAGATAGTTTTATCCCTTAAATTGCTTAAAATCTAACGGAAATCTCAAAGCAAAATGGTGTCTCAGTAAATTCTCTGATTTTTAATTTTTCGTTGGGAGACTTAGCCATAAAGTTTTTTCAAAACAAAGACTAAGGGTGTATTTTTAAATTTTTTCCCGTCTTGGGCAAGGTACAACGCCATAGAAATTGGTGCAATCTTTCCCACTTTATCCATAACAAATAAGTTAGAGTCAATTCCTCAAAACTCTCAAAACCAAAATATGCCGGGTTACCAACGATTCAACACAATAACCAATAAATTATTGAACAAACGTTCCCGCGATTGTGCTGATAACTGATAACTGATGACTGATAACTGAAATGACCAATTCCTCCTCAACCATGACTGATACCATTGTCTCTTTAGCCCATAGCAATTCTTATTTTTCTGACTCATCTGCGGTCGATCGCGTATGTCAGCGCATGACCGAAGCTACCTGGATGGTAGACTTTACCACAGGACAACTGTTATACCTGAATCCCGCCGCAGAGAGACTATATGGGCGATCGCTTCAGGATTTGCAAAATCAGTCTTGTCATTGGTTAGAAACCTTGGTTTCTGAAGATCGCGATCGCGTGATGGATTGCATTTTTAAAGATTCCGAACAATGGTATCAAAGTACAGAAAACTTTGAATTAGTTTTAGAATATCGCATCATTCGTCCCGATGGGGAACAGCGTTGGGTTCGCAGTCAAATTTGGTCTCTGACCGCCCAAAATCAGTTATATTTGCAAGGGATTACCACCGATTTAACCGAATATCGCCAAGCCCAACAGCAAAAACTCCGTTTAGAAAAACTCACCAGCAATCTACCCGGAGTAATTTATCAATACGTTCTGCACAAAGATGGGTCATCAGAATTTGCTTATGTGAGTCCGGGGGTAAAAGAATTATACGGCCTCGGCCCCGATGCCATTACCGCCAATGCCGATCTCCTCTGGAATTTAGTTCATCCCGACGATCTCGATAACTTTCGCCAAACCGTTGCAGCTTCAGCCGAAAACTTAACGCCCTGGAAGCACGAATGGCGCAATTACACCACATCGGGTCAACCCAAATGGATTTCGGCCAACTCGCAACCGGAACGTCGTCCTAACGGTGATATCGTCTGGGATGGCATGATGTTTGATATTACCGAACGCAAACAAGCCGAAGCCGAACGCGATCGCTTTTTTGATTGTGCCTTAGATTTATTTTGTATTGTCGGTTTTGATGGCTATTTCCAACGGCTTAATCCTGCTTGGGAAACTACCTTAGGCTACTCCATTGCCGAACTCAAATCCCAACCCTTTCTCACCTGGGTACATCCCGACGATCTCGAAACCACCGCAACAGAAGCCGGGAATATTGCCGAAGGAGGCAATACCCTGTGGTTTGAAAATCGCTATCGTACCCGCGACGGCAGTTATCGCTGGTTAGCCTGGAAAACCGTCAGCTTTCCTGAAGAACAGGTGATGTATGCGATCGCCCGCGACATTACCGAATCCAAAGAAATCGAAATCGAACGGGAAAGATTAATTGAAATTCTCGAAGCCTCCCCCGATTTGATTAGTAGTGCGGATTTAGAAGGCAAAATTACCTACATGAATCGCGGGGGTAAAGCCTTACTCGGCCTCAATCTTGACACGGATATCACACAGTATTGCATTGAGGATTTTGTGCCGGATAACATGAGGGCTACATTCAATACCGAAGCCATTCCCACCACCCTCGAAACCGGAAAATGGCGAGGTACAACCCGTTTGTGTCGCGTGGATGGGGAGAGTTTCCCGACTTCTCAGGCGATCTTAGCTCATGAAGCCACCCCTGACCGAGAAGCCTACCTCTCAACCATTGTGCGCGATATTTCCGAGATACAAGCCATTGAAGAAAGATTGCGCCAACAAGAGCAATTTCTGCGTACTATTTATGATAATCAAGGGAATGTGGTCTTTGTCGTGGATGTGGGGAAAGATGGGATATTTCGCTACGCCAGTTTTAATGCCACTGCGCGGGAATTACTAGAGATAGACCAAGATGAAATTTGCGGCCAAACTCCCATACAAGTATTTGGGGAAACCACCGGCCAGCAATTAAAGCAATATTATCAGCAATGTTTGGAGACGCAACAGCGTATTACCTATGAAACCACCTTAACTCTAGGCGATCGCGAGTTGTATTTTCAAGAAGTGCTGACCCCATTAAAAGACCCCCAAGGCCGCATTTACCGCTTAGTGGTTAATTCTACCGACATTAGCGATCGCCGGATCGCCGAACTTGCCTTACAAGTCTCAGAAGCCAAACACCGTCACTCAGCCCGACGGGAAAAAATCGTCAACCACATCAACCAACAAATTCGCCAATCTCTCGACCTCAAAACCATCCTCGAAACCAGCGTCCGCGAGATTTACGAACTTCTCGGAGTCGATCGCTGTTATTGTTTGTGGTATCGCCAAACCGACAACAAATCGCAATTTGAAATCGGGGCAGAAGCTAAACACGACCGCTTACCCAGTCATCTCAACTATTACTCATCCCCGGTTTTTGACGTTTTAACCACCGTTTTGCAGCAACAAGGGTCGATTCAGTTGGATAATGTGGGTAAAGTCAAAGATGCTTGTACTCGCGAACAGTTACAACAATTTGGTTATAAATCCTTACTCCTCTTTCCCATTGAAACCGGGGAAAACAGTCTGGCTATGCTGGCTTGCAGTCGCGAAATGATGCCCCAGTCTTGGCAAGATCGGGAAGTCGAGTTATTACAAACTGTATGCGACAACCTCGCGATCGCCATTCAACAAGCGGCATTGTACCAAAAAGCTACCACCAAAAGCCAGGAACTCGAACACACCTTAACTCGACTACAACAAACCCAAGCCCAACTCATCCAAGCCGAAAAAATGTCCGGTTTAGGGCAATTAGTGGCGGGCGTTGCCCACGAAATCAACAACCCTATTAGTTTTATCTTTGGTAACCTGTTTCACGCTCAAGAATATACCCAGGATTTACTACAACTTATTCATTTGTACAAAGACAGCATTCTCGAACCCCCCATCGAAATTCAAACCTACAGCGAAGACATTGATTTAGACTATTTAATCAACGATCTGCCCAAATTGTTTAAATCCATGCACTCCGGGGCGGTTCGCATTCGGGAAATTGTCCAATCTTTGCGAACTTTCTCCCGCTTAGACGAGTCTGAAACCAAAACCATAAACCTCCACGAAAACCTCGACAGTACCCTCACCATTTTGGCCAGTCGCTTGCGAAACCCCAAAACCCAGAAGGAAATCCAAGTGATTCGAGATTACGGCGATTTACCCCTCGTTAGCTGTTATGCCGGGCCCCTCAATCAAGTGTTTATGAACCTGATGGCCAATGCCCTGGATGCCATTGAAGCCAAAAACGAGGCGGGGGGCTGTTTACAAATCAAAACCACTCGTTTAGCGGGCGATCGCGTCCAAATCCAAATCATTGATAATGGAACGGGGATCAAAGCTGAAACTCGCGATCGCATTTTCGACCCCTTTTATACCACCAAACCCATCGGCCAAGGAACGGGGTTAGGGCTTTCGATTAGTTATCAAATTATCGTCGAACGCCACCAGGGTAAACTCATCTGCGATTCAACTCCCGGTGAGGGAACCACATTTACGATTGAGATTCCGGGTTAGTTATTGGTTATTGGTTATTTGTTATTTGTTATTGGATGGGGAAAAGAGCGCCCCTACAAGCCAATTGCCGATTGCCGATTGCCCAAAAACTGATAACTGATTACTGATAACTGATTACTGCCCACTATCTCTCATTTTAAATTTGCGATACCACAGAAACAGCCAGGGTAGACTCAACAACACCAAATAAGGACTATACGCCAATAACCAGAGAAACACTTTTGTTAGCCCAACGCTAAACTGTGTCATCGAGTGGGTAGCGGCGTTCCAAGTATCGCCAAATTGGGCATTTACAGGGCGATTTACAGGGGAGGGAACGAAAATGGCTTCGATATCGAGGTTAATCGTAGAATAAGCAATCCGATTTTGTATATCTTTGAGTTGTGCGTCGATTTGTTCGATTTGCGATCGCACTTCGCTAATTTTCTGAGTCACTTGCAACACATCCCCCATCGAACCGGAACGATCCATGATTTTTAGCAACATTTCCTCGGTTTTGCGTAAATTCCGCAGTCTTGCTTGAAAATCGACTAATTGCTGGCTGACATCTTGGGTAGATAGGGTTTGACGGCGAACAGTACCTAAACTTGATAATTGTTCTAAGGTTGCGTCGAGTTGGGCTTGGGGAACCCTTATGGTCACTGTGGCGGTGTGATTGCCGCGATTATTTTGAGGTTTACTGTCTTCTAAGGAAACAATATCTCCTTGTTGTTGCTGCGCGATCGCGCTAACTTGGGGTAAAGCCTCAGCCATGGACTCAACCGTTAAATCCAACTGGGCGGTTTTAATCAGTTTCGGTGGGGCTTTGGGTACATCTGCGACTAAGTTCGGTTCTGTGGGGGCTTGGGCGACTTCAGGAACAGCATTTTGAGTGACCGCATCGCTCATCGCTTCCTCTTGGTAGGCGGCGGGATCGACTCCACATCCTACCACCATCGCACTACTGCATAATACCAAAGCCCAACGACGCGATCGCCCTCTTACAGTTTTCATCGCTTTATCCCAATAACGTTACTACAGGTTGTAACCTACCTACAATGCGATCGCGGGTCGGTTTCGGTTTTTGTAACAAGTTGGTTGTGGGTTCAAAGAACAAAGGACCAATGACATTCAACATTCCAGAGTTCCCTCCTGAAGAACTCAATGTAGCCGTGAAGATTAGACAGGGCATAAATGTAAATGTATAGATAAGGGCGATCGCCGCGAAAACACGGTAACGTAAAAGCACCCATCGCAAGCCTCAGACAATACGCTTTCATCAAGATTTAACGAGTATGGCTATCCAACTAGGACGAGAAATTTGTGGTAATCTTGCGATCGCGCAAACGCGAGAATGGTTAGTTACCAATGGTATTGGCGGCTATGCCTCTGGAACTCTAGCTGGAGTCTTGACGCGGCGCTATCACGGCGTATTGGTAGCTGCCCTCAATCCCCCCTTGGGGCGGACGGTGTTGGTGTCGCAACTCGAAGAAGTGGTGCAATACAATCACCACCATTACCCGTTATACACCAATCGCTGGGCCACCGACGGCGCGATCGCGCCCCACGGTTATCGCCATCTCGAAAGCTTTACCCTCGAAGGCACAACCCCCCTCTGGCGGTATGCTTGCGCCGATGCCTTGCTCGAAAAACGCTTATGGATGCAAGTGGGGGAAAACACGACTTATGTTCGTTATACCCTGCGCCGCGCCAGCGAACCGATCTTTCTCGGCATCAAAACCTTTCTCAATTATCGCGATTATCACAGCGAAACCCGTCATACCGACTGGGACATGACGATTAAACCCATCGATAACGGCATCCAAGCCCAAGCCTCTGACACCGCTACACCCTTTTATCTCTTTGCCACCCTCGAACGCCGTACCACGGTTTCTAACCACAAGCATACCCCTGGGGTACATGACCCGAAATGGCGCATTAGCAAAACTTGGCATCGTGACTTCGATATGGCTGCCGAAAGTTATCGGGGGTTGTGCGATCGCGAGGATCGCTTGCATGGGGCAGATTTACAGATTATGCTCAATCCTGGCGATTCCATTACCGTTATTGCCAGTACTTCCCCCACCCCCAACCTCAACAGCAGTGAAGCCCTCAAACAACGTCATTCCTACGAAAAACAGTTAATTGCCGCTTATCCTCATAGTGCCTCTAGTCCCACTTGGATTAAACAACTCGTCCTCGCGGCCGATCAGTTTATCGTCAAACGCCCCCTCCCGGATGACCCCAACGGCCAAACCGTCATTGCTGGATATCATTGGTTTGGGGATTGGGGACGAGATACCACCATTTCCTTACCCGGACTCACCCTCTCCACGGGACGACCTGAAATTGCCCGGCACATTCTCCGCACTTTTTCGGGCTATCTCGACCAAGGTATGCTGCCGAATATGTTCCCAGATGCCGGGGAAAAACCCGCTTATAACACCGTTGACGCGGTTTTATGGTATTTTGAGGCCATTCGGGCTTACTACGTCGCTACAGGCGACCTCGCGACCCTCAAAGAACTTTATCCCGGCTTAGAGGAAATTATTACCTGGCATCGGCAAGGTACGCGCTACAATATCCACCTCGATCCCAAAGACGGTTTGCTGTATGCCGGGGAAGTCGGGGAACAACTGACTTGGATGGATGCGAAGGTGGGGGATTGGGTGGTTACGCCTCGCATGGGCAAGCCTGTGGAGGTGAATGCTTTGTGGTACAACGCCCTGGTGGTGATGGTACAGATTTCTCGTTTGCTGGATCGTCCTACTTCTGAATACGAACACCTCGTCCAACACACAGCCCAAGGCATGAAACGCTTTTGGAACGATCGCGTGGGCTATTGTTACGATGTGCTAGATACTTCCAAGGGCAATGATGCTTCTTTGCGTCCGAATCAGATTTTAGCGGTATCCTTGCCTTCTCCTGAGTTAACCGGGGCAGTTTCGCCGTTATCCACCGTACAACAACGGCGTATTGTCAAAGCCGTGTCGCGATCGCTGTTCACTTCTTATGGTTTGCGATCGCTTTCTCCTGACGATCCTTATTATCAAGGGACTTACGGGGGCGATCGCGTTCAGCGCGACGGCAGCTATCATCAAGGAACAACCTGGGGTTGGCTGTTGGGTCACTTTGTCCAAGCCCACCTGCGAGTCTACAACGACCCCGCGATCGCTCGCGATTTCCTCAGTCCTATGGCTCATCATCTCCAGGATGCTTGCGTGGGCAGTCTTAGCGAGATTTTTGACGGCAACCCCCCCTTTACCCCCAGAGGGGCGATTGCTCAAGCTTGGACGGTGGCTGAGGTGTTGCGGGCTTGGGGGATGTTGGCAGAAATGGAGCAAAATTGATTTAGCACACCTAATCAGCGCGTTTTTTCAATAATTGACTGGTTGTTGGTTGTTGGTTATTGGTAACAAGTTAAGCCCAAAAACCTCGGTGTCAAGAGAGTCCTAATACTAAATCCGCTTACCATAACCCACCTATTTTTGAGTCTGCGAAGGCAGACTTTGCTCTTATTAGCCCCGGATTTTAATCCGTGGGCGGGTTAGCTGGATAAAGGGGGTGTCGAAACCGGATTTGGTATAAATCTGTGTAGGGGTGAGGTTTCCTCATCCAATCTTAACTTGTGGGAGATGACAATTTGATGCCGTAGTCACGTCCAGTAACGTCAACTTGGACGGGGAAACCCCGCCCCTACGCCCGACTTAAACAATAGGTACAAAACTTGAACTTGGCCTTTGGGCTGTACAAATGACGAATGACCAAGGACAAAACACAGTGAAACCCAACTCAATCTTACTTTTTGTTGGGTTTCGTTTCTCAACCCAACCGACAACGAAGCCTAACGCTAAAATAAACAGACTTGAGTCCGTCTCGTTCTACAGCTTATCCCCAAAAAGCCTGTTGCATCCAAGCCCATGTTACCGATCGTAACTCCCGATAAAATCGATTTACCCGCCGGGACTTTGTTACATTTTCCCGGTACAGTTGCCGACTACGAACAAATTTTAGCGCAACTCGAAGATCGCGCTGCAACTCGCCTCCGCTTCCGAGATAACCAAATTTGGCTCATGAGTCCTTTACCCGAACATGGCAAAGAAATTGCAATTATTGTAGATATTGTCAAAGCCATTTTAAACCAGCAAAACCGCGATTGGGAGAGCTTTCATCCGATTACTTTAAGATATGGCAATACCGCCGGATTAGAACCGGATGCTTGCTTTTATATTCAAAATTATCAAGCGATTTTAGGCAAACGCAGACTCGATCTCAGCGTCGATCCGCCTCCAGATTTAGCCATCGAAATTGATGTCACTGCTTTTACTCGCATCGAAGATTATTTACCTTTAGCTATTCCTGAAGTTTGGATTTATAAAGCCAAGCAACTCAATATTTATCGGTTGGAAAATAATCGCTATTTGCCTACAGAAACCAGTCAAGTTTTTCCCAATTTAGCGATTAAACCAACGATCGAGCAATATGTTAATCGTTCTTGGGAAGTGGGTTCTAGTGTTGCGTTGCGCGAGTTACGTCAAGGTTTTGAGTCTTGAGTTTCAATCCCTCATAGGGATTTTAGTCGATTGC
>JBKHDX010000183.1:0-9832 GCA_046541115.1 Spirulinaceae cyanobacterium
TTCGTTGTTTTTACCGTTGATAGTTTCTTGCAGGGATTGAATTTCTTGATTCTTAACTTCTAACTGTTGATGTAACTCCCCAACTTCATTATTTTTCTCGTCGAGAGTTTCTTGTAGGGATTGAATTTCTTGGGTTTTGCCTCCTAGCTGTTGATTGAGATCGGCAATCCCTTTATTTTTCGCCTTAATCTCTTGCTGCAAGCTTTGATTTTCCTGGGTTTCACTCTCTAGCTTTTGATTCAAATCGGCTATGACTTGATTCTGGCTTTCAAGGTCTTGTTGCAGGGATTTGACTTCTCGATTGTGGTCTGCGAGTTGTTGATTTAAGTCCGCAATGCCTTTATTTTTGGCTTCTATTTCTTGCTTTAGGGTTTGATTTTCCTGGGTTTGACTTTCTAAGTTTTGGCTCACTTTCCCCAATTCTTGAGCCTTCACCTCTACATCTTGCTGAATTTCCCGCAGGGCTTTTTCTTGGTCTGCGAGTTGTTGATTTAAGTCCGCAATGCCTTTATTTTTGGCTTCTATTTCTTGCTTTAGGGTTTGATTTTCCTGGGTTTGACTTTCTAGGTTTTGGCTCACTTTTCCCAATTCTTGAGCCTTCACTTCCACATCCTGCTGAATCTGCCGTAGGGCTTTTTCTTGTTCTGCGAGTTGTTCGTTAAAATCAGCCGTGCCTTTATTTTTGGATTCTATTTCTTGCTGTAGAGTTTGATTTTCTTGAGTTTGGTTAGCTAATTGTTGCTTTAATGTTTCTATTTCTGCTTGTAGGGCTTCTGTGCGATCGCTCGATGGAGATGCTGTAACCGTTGTAGCTGTGGATTCAGGGGTATCGGCTTCTTCATGACTCACAATGGCAATGCGATCGGATGTGATGGTATCCGAGTCATTTTCGGATTTGTCAAAGGTGATGGTAATTTCAGCAGCCGATGGAGATATCGCAATTTCTCCACCCATTAGTCGCTCGACTAAAGCCGAGCGCGATAACCCCGTTTGTTTGGCAATATGACTGAGGTTATCAACGGCTTTTGAGGATAAAGAAATCCCAACTTTAGATTTTCGATTTGAAGATTGAGTAGAGGCTTTACGATTTTTCCTGGCCATTGCTATCTCCCGCGCGTTGCTTTGTCACAGAATAGTATATTGTAGCTCTCGTTACATCCGATCTCGCGGTTTGCAATTATTGATGATTTGATTTGTCCTTTGTCATTAGTTCAGTACAAATGACGAATGACCCTTAACCCATGACGCTCTACATTTTCTGTTCGACTCCAAAACCTGCGAGTTTTACTTGTTCTAAAGGGGAATCTTCAGGGGGACGCTGATAGTTCAAAATCCGTCGCATTCTCAAGGTGGGGTTGATGAGGGTAATCGAATCCACTGAGACAACGCGAGTGTAGTGGGTCGTCATCAAGAGTTCGCGGGTGTCAGGGATAAAGCGAAAGTGGGAGATAATGGGACGGTCTTCTTCGTAAGCGCGATCGCGTAAATAATCCCCTTCGAGAATGCCATTATTGTCTTGAGTCGGTACAAACAGCAAGTTGAGTTGCTGCGATACTTCTTCCCCGGTTTCAGAGACGGTGTGAAAGGCTAG
Organism: Spirulinaceae cyanobacterium; assembly: GCA_046541115.1. GTDB lineage: Bacteria > Cyanobacteriota > Cyanobacteriia > Cyanobacteriales > Spirulinaceae > Jaaginema. The sequence goes on from JBKHDX010000183.1 coordinate 1,592, forward strand.
TTGAAAGCCAGGAATTATCTCTAAGTTCTCCACAACCGCGTATTCATTATCGCGAAAGACTTTTTCTTTGAGAGGGTCGGTTAAGGGATTGACGGTAAATTCCGTGCGCGATCGCTCGATTTCGCCATGAGACAAATAATGATAAGTCCGTTCTGATTGCCATTGACCGACACAGCAAGTAAAAAAATCGTGAAATGGCTTAATTTTCATGGTTTAATCCTCCCTAAAATATAGTTGAGTATAAATACTTACAGAATCAATCAGAAAATTTCTCCAAAATTAGCTCAACACTGTTAGGTTTTTCTCAATTTCTGTCCATGGGTTGACGACCTACTAGACATTTATCTTTTATTATGTTAACAATTATTAAGCGTTGAGTATTCTGGCTTTACAAAACGCCGCAAATATGCGTTGACACTTTCTTAGAGGCTCTGTAGTTTATGCAATCATCGGTACAACTCGCCCCCCTTTCACCCCAAGCCCTTGCGGTGGAGTTTTTTCGACAATCTGCCGGACAATGGCACTCCCAACGTCGTTATTACACCCTTACCGATGGAGAAACGCAAGAGGTAGTCAGCGCCATTCAAGTGCGTTATCTCGAAGCAGGAGATGCCCAGTTAATCGAACTCTCCGAACGCCACAATCTCGATAACCCCAAGGCGCTCATTGCCGGAACCGCCGTATCTTGGGAAAGCCATTACACCGCCCCGGCCAAACGCAAACCCGCAAAAGGTTCAACGGTATTTGGCATTTTAGGGGAAACCTTGTATCGCGATCGCGGTTTTGCCACCAACAAACCCGTCACCGCCCAGTTTTACTTCCCGAACCCTCGAACAATGTGTTTGCGAACTGAGTACAACGGCTCGGTGTTTGAAGAAGAATTGAAGTTAATCGGCCAAAAATATCGTACTCGTCAAACGATTATTTCTCGCGCGGGGGAACAGCAGATGATCGGTCAATATTTAGAAACCCGCGTTCCTTAACATAACTTAAAATTTCCCTTGAAGTTACGGTAACCAAACAAAATTCTTATAACTCCCATAAGCAAAAGCTTTTGGGGGTTTTTTAGCTGTAAATTGGAATGTATACCAATGTAACAGCGCGATCGCGCTCTAAAACTAAGTCATTGCAACCAGAAATGGTTTAAAGGTTGATAACACTGGAATCCGAAGAATTATCATTACAAAACTTCGTCCTTTCTTAATAATTCGTAACGAACAAACACCCAACAGCATTGTATAAAGATTACTTGAGGGCGAAAGCAATCAGGTCAACGTAAGCCAGAATACTCATTTAGCCCGTCTAAACTGTTTCCTCATAAAAACATTAAGTTTTCTCATGTTTTGTTTATAACCGTGTTTAACTCAAAGATTAGTTAGCCAAGCGGTTGCGATTTGAGAGAAACAAACAGACCCTTAAAAATGAGTCAACGCGGCCTGTTGTGACGAAATATCCCTCAAAAAACTTGTTTGGAAACCAAACTTAACTTAAACCGAAATTTCAAGTAGGAGATAGATTCGATGTTCGACGCTTTCACCCGGGTTGTTTCCCAAGCTGATGCTCGTGGCGATTTCTTGTCTGATTCTCAGCTCGATGCACTGAGCAACATGGTTGCAGAAAGCAACAAGCGCATGGATACCGTTAACCGGATCACCAGCAACTCTTCGGAAATCGTTGCTAATGCCGCTCGTGCTTTATTCGCCGAACAGCCTCAACTGATTGCTCCTGGTGGTAACGCTTACACCAGCCGTCGCATGGCTGCTTGCTTGCGCGACATGGAAATCATCTTGCGTTATGTTACCTACGCGATCTTCTCTGGTGATGCCAGTGTTTTAGAAGATCGTTGCCTCAACGGCCTGCGTGAAACCTACGTTGCTTTGGGCGTTCCCGGTGCTTCCGTTGCTGCTGGCGTTCAAAAAATGAAAGAAGCCGCGACCGGACTCGCTAACGATCCCAACGGTATCACCAAAGGCGATTGCAGCGCTTTAATGTCTGAAGTAGCTGGTTACTTCGATCGCGCCGCTGCTGCTGTTGCTTAATTAAGAAGCAGCACCCGCAAGCCAACGTCTTTTCAATTTCAACAATTTCTTAACTCAAACAAACGCAAACAATAAGGAGATAAATCACAACATGAAAACTCCACTTACCGAAGCCGTCGCAGCCGCCGATTCTCAAGGCCGTTTCTTAAGCAGCACCGAAATTCAAACGGCTTTTGGTCGTTTTAAGCAAGCTACTGCCAGCTTACAAGCGGCTAAAGCTTTAACTCAAAATTCTCAAAGCTTAGTCAACGGTGCAGCCCAAGCGGTGTATAACAAATTCCCTTACACCACCCAAATGCAAGGGCCCCAATACGCAGCGGATCAACGCGGTAAAGATAAGTGCGCTCGTGACATCGGTTACTACCTCCGCATGGTGACCTACTGCTTAGTTGCTGGTGGTACTGGCCCCATGGATGAGTACCTGATTGCAGGTATCGACGAAATTAACCGTACCTTCGAATTGTCTCCGAGCTGGTACGTTGAAGCTCTCAAGTACATCAAAATGAATCATGGCTTGAACGGCGATCCGGCTGTAGAAGCTAATTCTTACATCGATTACGCCATCAACGCGTTAAGCTAACGCGCGCTCGCGCTGGCCCGGAAAAGTAGGATAGTTGTTAGCAACAGGGTTAGCAATTGTTTGCCTTTCCGGGTCTCATTGTATCTAGAGGAAAACATCTCAATCGTAGGAGTGAACCAATGGCTAGCTTAACAGCCGCAAGCCGCTTGGGAGTTTCTGCATTTGTAGAGTCTGCCCCCGTCGAACTGCGGCAAGACCGCCGGACTCGTACCGAAGCCGAACTCACCACAGCAATTCGTGCGGTGTATCGTCAAGTGTTGGGGAATGAATATATCATTGTCCAAAGCTCAGAATTAAAAAGCGCCGAGTCTTTACTGCGCCAGGGAGAACTGACAATCCGTAATTTTGTCAGAACTGTAGCCCAGTCAGAATTTTATCGCACAAAATTCTTCTACTCGACGCAACAAACGCGATTCATTGAACTCAATTATAAGCATCTTTTAGGCCGAGCCGTTTACGACCAAACGGAAATTGCCTTTCATACCGCTTTATACGCCAAAGAAGGATACGAAGCCGAGATCGATTCCTACATTGACTCTGCCGAGTATGAAGCCAACTTTGGCGATTGGATTGTTCCTTATTATCGCGGTTTTAACAGCCAAAAAAATCAAAAAACCGTCGGCTACAATCGTTTTTTCCAACTGTATCGCGGTTATGCCAATAGCGATCGCGCCCAAAGCAACAGCAAACAATCCCGCTTAACTTACAGCGTCGGTCGTAATGCCACAACGCCAGTCGGAGATGTCGGCCAGTCTGTTGTCGTCGGAACCCTAGGGGGCGATCGCGAACAACTGTATCGCATTCGCGTCATTCAACGGGGTACGGGGGGCGCTGTCCTCCAAAACCGCCGCAGCAACATGGAATTTGTCGTGGCCTACAGTTCGTTATCAAACAAATTGCAACAACTGAACAAAAGAGGTTGCACCATCACCAGCATTACCCCGGTGTAAACGCAACCAATCTTTAATAAAAAGGAGTTTTTGGGATATGGCCATAACAACAGCAGCATCCCGTTTAGGGACATCTGCCTTTAGTGAAGCCCCTCGGGTAGAATTACGCTCGAACTTTACCGAAGACGATGTACAGAACGTCATACGCGCCGTTTACCGTCAAGTTCTCGGTAACGACTACATCATGAAATCCGAGCGCTTAAACAGCGCCGAGTCTTTGTTACGCAATGGTTACATCACCGTGCGGGACTTTGTACGAGCCGTGGCACAATCAGAGTTGTACAAGAAAAAGTTTTTCTACACCAACTTTCAAACGCGGTTCATCGAACTGAACTACAAACACCTGTTAGGCCGCGCCCCTTATGACGAAGCCGAAGTAATTTATCACCTCGACTTGTATCAAGAAGAAGGCTACGCCGAAGAAATCAACTCCTATATTGACAGCGAGGAGTATCAAAGCAACTTCGGTGAAAACATCGTGCCTTATTACCGGGGCTTTAACAACCAAATGGGACAAAAAACCGTGGGCTTTACCCGGATGTTCCAGTTGTATCGCGGTTATGCCAACAGCGATCGCGCCCAAATCAAAGGCAGCCAATCTCGATTAGCCGGAGAGTTAGCTCGCAATGATGCTTCTGCTGTAGTTGGTCAGTCTGGCAGCAACAACGGTTGGGCTTATCGCGAATCGGCAGATAACACCACTCCGAATCAAGCGTTAGGCGGGACTACCCCCTTTGGCGCTCAATCGGCTCGGATGTATCGCGTCGAAGTCACCAGCTTAGTCAAACAAGGCTACCCCCGCGTGCGCCGCAGCAGCCGCGCATACCTTGTGCCTTATGACAAGCTTTCACAAACCCTTAAAGAAGTCAACCGCGTGGGTGGCAAAATTGCCAGCATTACCCCCGCATAATCAATCGGTCTGTTCAGCACATCAATTTACAAGGAGAAAGCAAGCATTATGCTGGGTCAAGCTTTTCTAGGTCGTTCTAACGGCAGTTCGAGTGCAAGTAGCCGCATTTTCGCTTACGAAGTGACTGGCTTACCGCAAAACAACGGTAATAACAAAAAAGAAGATTACCGCTATCGGCCAAACGGTAACAGCATTTTAATCAAAGTGCCATACAACCGTATGAACGAAGAAATGAAACGTATTACCCGCATGGGCGGTACAATTGTCAGCATCAAACCTTGGAATTCTTTTTCTGAGTCTGATTCTGAATCGTAACCTGAATTGATGTTGCCGAATCCTAATTCAAAAGCAACAACGCCATCGTCGGTAGGGGAAACCTCTAACGATGATGGCGTTTTGAACGTCGCTGAGGCGATCGCGAATCTCCAGCAAACCGCAGACACCAGCTTGCGCTATTACGCCGCTTGGTGGTTGGGGAAATTTCGCGTCAGTACCCCAGAGGCCATTTCCGCCTTACTAACCGCCCTCGAAGACGAAAGCGATCGCGCCCCCGATGGCGGTTATCCCCTACGCCGTAATGCTGCCAGAGCATTAGGCAAACTCGACGATCCTCAAGTCGTTCCCGCCTTAATTGCCCATCTCGAAGACCCCGATTTCTACGTCCGAGAAGCCGCCGCTCAATCCTTAGAAATGCTCGGCGATCCCCAAGCCATTCCCCCCTTATTAAAACTCTTAGCGGGCGGAGTCGAAGGGGCGCAACCCGTCCCCGGCAAACCTCACCTCACCGAGCCGTATGAAGCGGTTATCGAGGCGTTAGGCACATTAAATGCCACGGCCGCCATTTCTGCCATTGAACCCTTTTTAAGGTATCCTGTGGCGAAGGTGAGATATGCCGCAGCGCGAGCGATGTATCAGTTGACCCAAAAAGACGAATACGGTCAGCAATTAATCGCCGCCCTCAAAGACCCGAATTTGCAACTGCGACGATCGGCGTTAATGGATTTAGGGGCAGTAGGTTATCTCAAAGCCGCCGACGCGATCGCGGGGGCTTTTGCCGAAAACAGCCTCAAACTCATTGCCCTCAAAGGTTTACTCGAACAAGCCTTAAATTCTGAAAATCCTGATGCTGTCACCCTTTCAGAAGAAAGTATCCGGGTGATGCAATTAATGGATAGTTTGTTGTAGTTATTGGTTGTTGGTTGTTGGTTGTTGGTTGTTGGTTGTTTGTTGTTGGTTGTTGGTCATTTCCTCCCCCTACTGCCCAAAAAACTGATTACTGATAACTGATGACTGATGACTGAAAAAGCTGCCCACTGCCCAAAAAACCGATGCCCATTACATCCTTGATCCAAGCTGTCGAACAAGCCGACTCTGCCCCCCGTCTGACGGCGGCGGTGGGGGCGTTAGCTGCGGCCAGAAACCCGGATGCCATTCCCACATTGATTCAAGTGTTGGGGTATAACAACCCAGGGGCTGCCGTTGCTGCCGTCGAAGGATTGGTGCAACTGGGGGAAGTGGCGGTGCCGCAGTTACTCGAACAAATCGACGGTTACAACTACGGGGCCAGGGCTTGGGCAAATCGCGCTTTGGCTCGCATTGGCGATCCTCGCGCTTTGAATAGTTTACTTGAAGCAGCCAGTAGTGATTTTGCTCTCAGCGTCCGTCGGGCGGCGGCCAAGGGCTTGGGAAGTCTAGATTGGTCAAAATTAACCGAAAGTGAGGTTAAGTCCGCCCAACAGCGCGTTTTTGAAGTGTTGATGCAAGTGTGCGATGACCCGGAGTGGGTGGTGCGCTATGGGGCGATTGTGGGGTTAGAAGCTTTAGCGCAAAATGCCGAGGAGTATCGCGATCGCATCGAAAAACGTTTACAACAGTTCGCACAACAGGACACAGAAATAGCGGTGAGGGCGCGATCGCAACTAGCTTTGAGTCATTAAAGGTTCGAGCTTCGTTTTGTGGTATACAGTACAAAACTCCAACTTGCTCAATCCTAAAAGCAAGTTGTTATTTGTATTGAGGAGAAGCCCCAATGGAGGACTTAAAACCAACGACGGAGGTTGACCCCACCGCTTATAAATTTCGCGGCAGAGATATTATATTCGGCGCACAAATGCTGTTTGTGGCGTTTGGGGCGTTGGTATTAGTGCCGATTTTAGCGGGACTCGACCCCAATGTGGCTTTATTTACCGCAGGAGTCGGGACGCTAGTGTTTCAACTGGTCACGGGGGGTAAAGTTCCGGTTTTTCTGGCTTCTTCCTTTGCCTTTATTGCCCCGATTCAGTTTGGGGTTGCAGAATACGGCTTGGCCGAAACCCTGTCGGGATTGGTGGCCGCCGGGGCGTTTTACTTGTTGCTGAGTTTGCTGATTTTTTTCTTTGGTTCAGGTTTTTTGGTGCGCTTGCTACCGCCCATTGTGACGGGCCCGGTCATTATGGTAATTGGATTAGCTTTAGCCCCCATTGCCGTTGATATGGCTTCGAGTGAGGGAGATACCTATACTAAAGGTCAAGCTTTGATTGTGGCGGGGGCTGCTTTATTCGCCACAATCATTACTGCACTTTTGGCCAGGGGAATGTTGCGGTTATTGCCGATTTTAATGGGAGTTGGGGTGGGCTATATCGCGGGCTTAATTTTGGGTTTGGTGGATTTTTCCCCCATGGCCGATGCTCCTTGGTTTGCCTTTCCGAGCTTTACATTCCCTGTATTTCACGCCCCTGCTATTCTCTATATTTTACCCGTCGCGATCGCGCCGGCCATTGAACATTTTGGCGATATTATCGCGATCGGTTCAGTCGCCCAAAAAGACTATTTGCGCGATCCGGGGGTTCATCGTACCCTCCTTGGGGATGGTTTGGCCACCTCCCTTGCTGCGTTTTTGGGAGGGCCGCCTAATACTACTTATTCGGAAGTAACCGGGGCGGTGGCGCTGACTAAAAGCTTTAATGCCGGAATTATGACTTGGGCGGCGATCATTGCGGTTATTTTGGCATTTGTGAGCAAATTAGGGGCATTTATTCGCACCATTCCCAGTCCGGCCATGGGCGGGATTTTGATAATTTTATTCGGGACAATTGTGGTGGTGGGGATTAATAGCTTGGTGCAGTCCGGTCGCGATTTAATGCAGCCCCGCAACTTAATTATTGTGGCGGTCATTTTAATTTTCGGTGTGGGAGGATTAGCCTTCGAAGCCGGAGAGTTTGCCTTAGAAGGCATTGGCTTGTGTGGCATTGTGGGGGTTTTGCTAAATTTAGTTTTGCCTCAGTCCTTGGGTGAATAATGCAATACCCCGGCTTGCTAGTAAAACCGGGGTTTGATGCTAAGTTATATTTTCAGGATTTAGGAACTTTTAACAGTGACGCTATAAAGGCGTTGGGACTCGGTATTAGAATCGGTCACTGCCGTAGCTAAGGCGGATAAGGTTTCGCGGCCCGCAATACCATCGACCGTTAAACCCTGCGATCGCTGGAACCCTAAGACGGCTTCGCGGGTTTGTTCTCCGAAAATACCATCTACTTCCCCTGGGGAGAAACCTGCTTCTTCTAGGCGAATTTGCAGTTGTCTGACGCGATCGCCCTTGTCGCGCAGTTTCAATAAACGAGCAGTGGCTTGAGAATTGACTTCGGTTTCTGCCGTTTCTGTCTCTTTCGGTTCAGCCGTCGCGACAGGGGCAGAATTTTCGCGATCGCCGCTTAAAAAGCCGCTATCGTTGAAGGGAGAATCGCTGGTTGACTGACTAAAGCCGCTATCGGTGAAGGGAGAATC
>JBKHDX010000184.1:0-9783 GCA_046541115.1 Spirulinaceae cyanobacterium
AACCAACAACCCAAAATGCAATTTGCCCCTTTATATCCTTGGCTGTACAAAATCCTGCGACCGACGTTTCCGAATTGTTTGTGGTCGGGATCGTCTGAAGTTCCGCAAGTGGCGCTAACTTTTGATGACGGGCCCCATCCCCAATATACGCCCTCGTTGCTGGATGTGTTAGACCGCTATCAAGTGCGGGCAAGTTTCTTTTGGTTGGGGGCCAATGTGGCGCGATATCCTCAAATTGCGCGAGCGGTGGTGGCGCGATCGCACTATATTGGCTTACACGGCTATACTCATCGCTCATTTCCCCGCTTAAAGGCAGGGGAGTTACAGAGCAGTTTGGCGCAAACTCAAGCTATTATTGAGCAAACTTGTCAAATTCAGCGATCGCGCCTGGTGGATGTACGACCGCCCAATGGTTTGTTTACACCGCAAACTTTACAATTATTCGCGCAATGGCAATATCGTCCGGTGATGTGGAGTGTGGTTCCCGAAGATTGGGTGCGGCCGGGCATTGAGACAGTCCGACAACGGGTTTTACAACAAGTGCAGAATGGCTCGTTGATTGTGCTGCATGATGGGGCTTGTGGCGGTCAGGATGTGGCGGTTACCGTCGAAGGCTTAATTCCTTTATTGCAAAAACGGGGATATCAGTTTGTTACGGTTGAGCAGTTTTGGCGCGATCGCCCCCATCTCCCTCCCACTCCTCGCTTTCGGTGAGATTAATTAAAGTGACTTACCATTTTTGACAAAATATTTACAGTCTGTCGCGATCGCTTCATGGATTCTTTATATTTGTTTTGGTTTTCACAGAATTTTGCGATTTTTTTTGCGAACAAATGTACTTTTTTATTTAAAATCTATCAAATGATGGATTTTTTATCAGACTTTCGATGCCATTTCCAGTTGAATTCATTACAATGACGGACAAGTCTTTATTGTGCTAATTCTAATTTGTCAGACCATCGTTCCAAAGGCATCGCTCAAATTGAGTATTAGCGGCTTGTCTGTCGCCTAAGACCTTCCGGAATGATTGAACACATTTACTGATTTTCAAAGTAAGTAAGCCTCTAACTTGCGTTCAACCCGCTTGTTGAGCAGTCATCATCTCGATGTAGAGGATTAACTTGAGGGTTGAAGCCTTTAGAACTCTAAAGATAGTCGGAGATGATTGATAAACGGATGGGTGTATCAACCGGGCCAAATTTTATTCGCCCTTTGAACTTGTTATTTCAACAAGAAAATTTATTTCACCAATCCATTTTTTGTAAGAGAGGCTACAATCAGAAAGGTCTTCCACTGATTGAGCATAACGATCGCCGAATGGCATCTGTACTTAGGGATATTTTGAAAGCGATTTTAACGCTTCAACCTGAGATGACCTAAGTTTAAGCCAATCCACATACTGATGAAAATTGCAGTAAAGCGAAGTCTGACCGAATTTGTATTAGCTAGACTAACATAATGTTCTGGTCTTGAACTGAAGGAGCAAGAGGAAAAACGGCATGACCCAGGCCAACAACGTACTCGCAACCATCAATCCACCTCAGAGTGAGTTAGAACTCCTCATTGAGGAAGATGCTAAAGATGGAACCACTGACGAAGATAGCGGAGAAAAGGCCAAAAAAGCCACCGCCAAAAAAACTCGCGATCAAAGCAAGAAAAAGCTCTATACCGAAGATTCTATTCGGGTTTATTTACAAGAAATCGGTCGAATCCGTTTATTACGGGCTGAAGAAGAAATCGAACTCGCCCGTAAAATTGCCGAACTATTAGAGTTTGAAAGAGTACGCGATCGCTTGATTGACGAACTCGATCGTCTTCCCAGTGATGGTGAGTGGGCCCAAGAAATTTCGATGGAACTAGGCGAATTTCGTCGTCGCCTTTTTCTCGGTCGTAGGGCTAAAGATAAAATGGTGCAATCTAACCTAAGGTTAGTGGTTTCCATTGCGAAGAAATACATGAATCGTGGGTTATCTTTCCAAGACTTAATTCAAGAAGGTTCTTTAGGTTTGATTCGGGCCGCCGAGAAGTTCGATCATGCCAAAGGTTACAAGTTTTCGACTTATGCAACTTGGTGGATTCGTCAAGCGATCACCCGCGCGATCGCCGATCAATCGCGAACCATTCGCCTTCCGGTTCATCTCTACGAAACGATTTCTCGAATTAAGAAAACCACCAAAATTCTGTCTCAAGAAATGGGCCGTAAACCCACCGAAGAAGAAATCGCCGAACGCATGGAAATGACCATCGAGAAATTGCGTTTTATTGCCAAATCCGCGCAACTCCCTATTTCTTTAGAAACGCCGATTGGCAAAGAAGAAGATTCTCGTTTAGGAGATTTCATTGAAGCCGATGGTGAAACTCCCGAAGATCAAGTTTCCAAAAACTTGTTACGGGAAGACCTCGAAAATGTCCTTGATACATTAAGCCCAAGGGAACGGGATGTGCTACGTCTACGCTACGGGCTAGATGATGGCCGCATGAAAACTTTAGAAGAAATTGGTCAAATTTTTAATGTAACCCGCGAGCGCATTCGCCAAATCGAAGCGAAAGCATTACGGAAATTGCGCCATCCCAACCGCAATAGCATTCTCAAAGAATATATTCGTTAAAGTCAAATTTTTTAGGAATAGAGTAGGTGGAGTTGTTGTGAAACTGCGCCTACTTTTTGTCATAAAAAAAATACGGGCTTTCCCAATGATGAAAACCCAGTATTACCAAAAGTTAGAGATTGACAGAGGTTGTCTTTTGATAGCTCGTTAGCAACAGGATTACATTAAACCCCAGAAGTGCAATAAGCCTTGACCACTGGCTAATTCAATGATTAAAGCAGCGGCAAAACCGATCATGGCTAAACGACCATTCCAGTTTTCTGCACCAGTGGTGAAACCAAATTTGAAGGCGTTGCGATTTTCGTTTTCCATATTGACTCCTGCGATGATGCGGTTGTGTAAACTTCTTGTAATTAAATGTAACTAAAATTTACAAAAGTTGCAACTAAATATAGAGGTACGATCGCAATCCCAGGCCAAGATGCCCCTGCGTTACAATTTTTAAGGAAGTCTGTCTCAGCCCTACAGCATGATCGAAACGCTACAAACGCAACTGTATCAACTCTCTCAATGGTCCGACCATTTAGTCTCCGACCAACTCAGCCATCTCAGCCTGTGGAGTATCGGTATTATTTTCACCGCCGGATTGCTCACCAGTTTGACTCCTTGTATGCTGTCGATGTTGCCCATTACCATCGGCTACATCGGCGGCTATGAAGCGGAAAATCGCGGGGAAGCCGCTTGGCAGTCGCTATGGTTTGCCTTGGGTCTAGCCACCACTTTGGCCGGATTGGGGGTGTTTGCGGCGGCGGTGGGTCGCGTATACGGTCAAGTGGGTTGGGGTTTACCGATTCTGGTCGGCGCGATCGCGATTTTGATGGGACTCAATCTTTTAGAAATTGTCCCCTTAAGTTTTCCAGATTGGGGGGCTACCGAATGGATATCAACAGATTTACCCAAAGGACTGCGGTCTTATTTGATCGGCCTCAGCTTTGGTGTGGTGGCATCTCCTTGTAGCACTCCGGTTTTAGCGACTTTGCTGGCTTGGGTCATTTCCACCCAGGATTTGATTCTAGGGGGTGCTTTATTGCTGGCTTATGCGGTGGGTTATGTGCTGCCTTTGATTGCTGCGGGAACCTTTGCGGCTTCTCTCAAGCAGTTTTTGGCGTTGCGGCGGTGGTCGGGGTGGATTAATCCGGCGAGTGGGGCGTTGTTGCTGGCGTTTGGGGTGTTTACGTTACTGTCGCGGTTGTTAGTTTGATGCGATCGCCCAAAAGAAAAAGAATACAACAAAATTGAGTTTTTAATTAAAAAAATCGCTTTTATGACTATAAATGCTTCTTCTGGGTCAAATCTGCTGCTCGTTCCTTTTAAAAAGAGCGTGAAATTTTTAGCAAAATTACCCTTCGCGATCGCGCTCCTCCTCATTATCGCCTTATGTAGCGTTAGCGGCACTGTCATCGAGCAGGGTCAATCTCTAGAATTTTACCAAAGTAATTATCCCGAAAATCCGGCATTATTCGGCTTTTTAACCTGGAAAGTTTTATTAACCCTGGGGCTAGACCATGTTTATCGAACTTGGTGGTTTTTGTCCCTGTTAGTTTTATTCGGCAGCAGCTTAACCGCTTGTACCTTTACCCGTCAGTGGCCAGCCCTCAAAAGCGCCCGTCGTTGGAAATTTTACAATAAACCCCGGCAATTTGAAAAACTGGCCCTTAGTGCCGAGTTAGACACCGGATCGGTTCAATCTTTAGAGCCATTGTTAACTCAAAAAGGCTATAAAGTGTTTCGCGAAGGGGAAACCCTGTACGCGCGAAAAGGAATTATTGGCCGCGTCGGGCCGATTATTGTCCACGCCAGTATGTTACTGATTTTAGCCGGGGCGATTTGGGGAGCGCTTTCGGGCTTTATGGCCCAGGAGATGATTCCCAGTGGGTCAGATTTTAAAGTTAAAAATATTATTGAAGCGGGGCCGTTTGCTCAAGCCCAAGTCCCTAAAGATTGGGGGATTCAGGTTAATCGCTTTTGGATTGATTATACTGCCGATGGTAATATCGACCAGTTCTATTCGGATTTGTCGGTTATTGGGGATGATGGCCAAGAGCGCGATCGCCAAACGATTTATGTCAACAAACCCTTACGATACAACGGCGTAACCTTTTATCAAACCAATTGGGGCATTTCAGGAGTCGAAGTGCAAATCAACAACAGCCCCATTTTCCGCTTACCCATGGCTCAACTCAAAACTGAAGGGGAAGCGCGATTGTGGGGGACGTGGGTCCCGACTAAGCCGGATTTGAGCGTAGGGATTTCTTTACTCGCAAAAGACTTACAAGGAACATTGTTGGTTTACGATGTCCAAGGCAAGTTAGTCGGGGCTGTGCGAGAAGGAATGGGTATTGAAGTCGAAGGCGTGAAGCTTAAGGTGTTGCGCTTGATTGGCTCGACAGGGCTGCAAATCAAAGCCGATCCGGGGATTCCGATTGTTTATGCGGGATTTGGATTGCTGATGATTAGCACGTTGATGAGTTATGTGTCTCACTCCCAAGTGTGGGCGCTGCAACAGGGCGATCGCTTTTATGTGGGGGGTAAAACCAATCGCGCTCAAGTGACTTTTGAGCGAGAGATAGTGGCATTGTTAGACCAATTACAAGCCCAGAAAGGTCAAGAGGGCACCCCTTCAGAAACGGCAATGCAAAGCCCTGTTTCTTTATAAAACTCTGGCTGAATTTTATTGCCTCTGATTGCTTTTTAAAATTCTGGTTGAATTGGATAAATGATGAAGCTGCAATACAGCCTGAGTTAGGTTGGATTGCAGTTTATTGATGAGATGTAAACTTTTTTTGATTTATTTGACTTTTTTTAGATTTTCTTAATAATATAGACTAAAAGTGTGAAGATAGTGATTTTATTTAGCATCTCAAGCAGATTATTCTCCCAATTTCACAATAATCGCGATATTTTGGGTCATTTGCATCGCAAAAATTTATAAATTTTTAACAAGTTCGCCCCGAAAACATGAGTTGCCCAAAGCTAAACTGAGTTAGCTTTGGTGTTAAAGAAACTTCTTCTTGTGAAACAACGCTTTTAATTTAAAGCAATAAATATCAAAGCCGAAATATAAGTCAGTTTTATTTTTAATTTTAGTCAAAATAATACTAAAATACCACTTTCTATTATTAAAATGTCTGATAAGCCCCCCAATCCTAATTATGCCACTTCTCTCGATGACGAATCGATTGGGAATCGTCAAGTTCAAGTTGATGAGGGAGAAGATAATCTTTGGGTTACCCCAGAAATCCAAAATTTATCGGATGCGATCGCGCAGTTTTATGAAGCCTCAGACCTAGACGAACTTTTTAATATTACAGTCAAAACAGTACGGCAGCTTTTCCGGGCCGATCGCGCCGTTATTATTCGCTTTGAGGATACCGCTTCAAGCCAGGTTATGGTTGAAGATATCAAAGCGAATGTCAGTTGCGAAAGATGTGCAGCCCCTACTGATTTACCACAATCTTTCTCTGATTTTACCACTTTTGAGCCAGCACCAACTCTTGCTGTAAATCGCAATTCTTCCCCCCAATTAAATCCCATAGAACTCGATCGTAATCTAATTATTCCGATTCTCAAAAATTATAAAATCTGGGGAATCTTAGCAATTCATCAATGCTCAACCAACCCCAGTTTACCCAATCGTAGTTTAGAATTAGCTCGTCCAATTACCCGCCATATTAATCTCGCCATTGAGCATCTCGAACAACTCGAAACCCAGCACCTCAATATCCAAAATCAAGAGCGAGAAAAAGCTGCCCAACGGCAAAAAATCCTGTCTAATATAGTCGATGAAATTCGCCAATCTTTAGAAATTGAAAATATTTTCGCCACCGCGACCGCAGAAATTCGCCATCTCCTCAAAAGCGATCGCGCCGCAATTTATCGCTTTAACACGGATTGGAGTGGCGCATTTGTCGCCGAATCCGTCGCCCCAGGTTGGCCAAAATTGCCACAAAAATGTCCCGTTATTGAAGATACCTATTTACAAACCCATCAAGGGGGGCGTTATGCCCTAGGTCAAAGCGTTGCCGTTAATGATATTTATAGCGCCGGCCACCAAGACTGTCACCTCAAACTCCTCGAACAATGTGCCGCCAAAGCCTACGCGATCGCCCCCATTTTACAAAAAGACAAACTCTGGGGCTTATTTGCCGTATATCAAAATAGCGCCCCTCGTGCTTGGGAAGCCGAAGAAATCGACTTACTTGCTCAAATCGGTACACAACTCGGCATTGCCATTCAACAAGCCGAATACCATCAAAAAGTACAAGATCAAGCCTCCCAACTCGCGATCGCCAGCGAACAAAAGCGATCCTTAGAGCGACAGCGCACCCTCGCCACCACCATCGATAAAATTCGTCAATCCCTCGATATTGACACCATTTTCAGCACCACCACCCAAGAAACCCGCCAACTGCTTAATGTTGAGCGCGTTGCCATTTATCGCTTTCTGCCCGATTGGAGTGGTGAAATCGTCGCCGAATCCATCCTTCCCGGTTGGACTTCCCTATTGCAACAACAGCCCTTCATTGCCGACACTTATCTCCAAGAAACCCAAGGAGGGCGCTATCGTTACAACGAATACTCCGTCATTAACGACATCGATCGAGCGGGTTATTCTGAATGCCACGTTGCCCTATTACAAGACCTCAACGTTCGCGCTTACATTATCGTTCCCATTTTCCAAGGTCAAAACCTCTGGGGACTCCTTGCCGCCTACCAAAACTCCACCACTCGCCACTGGGAAGCCTATGAAGTCGAGTTTTTAGCCCAAATTAGCTTGCAACTCGAAATTGCCCTCCAGCAAGCCGAATTGCTCAAACAAACGCAAAATCAAGCTCAAACCCTGGTTCAAACCCTCGCTGAATTGCGCCACACCCAAAGTCACCTCATCCAAAACGAAAAAATGGCAGGGCTAGGTCAACTCGTCGCCGGAGTCGCCCACGAAATCAACAATCCCATCAACTTTGTTTACGGCAATTTGTCCTACGTTGAAGAATACGCCCAAGACTTGCTGAGTTTAATCGCGTTGTATCAAGAATGCTACCCCCAACCTGAGATTCTGATACCCGATTCCCCAGAAAGTCGCGTTGCCGCCCAAGCCAACACCATTGACCTCGACTTCATTACCAACGATCTCCCCAAAATCCTCAACTCTATGAAAATCGGCACCGAGCGCATTCGCCAACTGGTGCTATCTTTGCGTACCTTTTCCCGCGTAGACGAATCCCACACCAAGCGCGTTAATATTCACGACGGTATCGAAAGCACCCTCTTGATCTTGCAACATCGCCTCAAAACCCGACCCGATCGCACCGATGTCGAAATTACCCGCAACTACGGCGAAATTCCGCCCATTGAATGTTACGCCGCGCAGCTTAATCAAGTTTTTATGAATATTCTTAGCAACAGCATTGATGCCCTTGAAAATATTATTCATCGACCCCTCTTAGAAATTCAAACCGAAGTCCAAGGGGAACAAGCCATTATCACCATCAAAGATAATGGCCCCGGTATTGCGAAATCTGTAAAAGAGCGTATTTTCGATCCCTTTTTCACCACCAAACCCGTCGGGAAAGGAACCGGGTTAGGGCTTTCCATTAGCCATCAAATTATTGAAAAGCACCAAGGAAAAATAACTTGTGATTCTCAACTCGGTCGGGGAACTACTTTTAAAATTACCATTCCTATTCGTTAAACTCACATCGAACAAAAATGAAACGTATTTTCATCATAATTGCGATAATTTTCGCTTTTATCGGCTTTGTACCTCCGGCTTGGGCATTTTGCGGGTTTTATGTGGCGAAAGCGGATTCTAGCCTGTATAACCAAGCCTCTCAGGTGATTATCGCCCGCGATCGCGATCGCACCGTTTTGACCATGGCCAACGATTATCAAGGAGAAGTGCAAGACTTTGCCCTGGTTGTCCCGGTTCCGGTACTCTTGAGTGAAGACCAAGTTCATGTCGGGGAACCGAAAATCATCGAACGCATTGATGCTTTTAGTGCGCCCCGCTTGGTAGAATATTTCGACAGCAATCCCTGTGCGGTACCGTATCCCGCGCCAATGCTAGAATCTCAAGCCGCGCCTTTAGAAGATCGTATAACTGCCAGAGGGGAAGGAAATGCTGGCAATCTCGGTGTCACTATCGAAGACCAGTTTACCGTAGGCGAGTACGACATTTTGCTCCTCTCGGCAAAAGAATCCGACGGCTTAGAAACCTGGCTGCGACAAAACGACTATCAAATCCCAGAAGGGGCGAGTGCGTTATTGCAACCATACATTCGCCAAAACATGAAATTCTTTGTAGCGAAGGTGAATTTAGAGGAATTTGAAGCAAGCGGTTATCAAAAATTGCGACCGTTAATGATGGCGTTTGAATCGCCTAAATTCAGGCTTCCGATTCGATTAGGAACCATGAACGCCCAAAGCGAACAGGATTTGATTGTTTATCTTCTCACTCCTAGCGGTCAGGTGGAATTAACCAATTATCGAACCGTTAAAGTTCCTTCTGATGTAGAGTTACCGGAGTTTGTCAAAGCCGAGTTTACAGACTTCTACAAATCCATGTTTGCAACTGCCCACACCAAAGAACAGAAAAAAGTGGCGTTCTTAGAATATGCTTGGGATATGGGCTGGTGCGATCCTTGCGTAGCCAATGCTTTGTCGCCAGAGGAGTTGCGACAAGCGGGGGTTTTCTGGGATACTGCGAGTAGAGGTGGCGGTTCTAATGTGTTTATTACTCGTCTGCACGTTCGTTATACACGCGATCGCTTCCCCGAAGACTTACAATTTCAAAGTACCTCCAATCGCGAAAACTTCCAAGGTCGTTACATCATCCGCCATCCCTATCGCGGTGAAATGGACTGTCCGGCAGGCATTGATTATCAACGCAACCTCCAGCAACGCTTAGAACGAGAAGCCCAAACCCTTGCCCGTCTGACGGATTGGGACATCCAAGAGATTCGCAGTAAAATCGACCTTCCCGACATCGAACCTCGTCCGTGGTGGCGGAGATTGTGGGATTAGTTGATTCACCCAACCTATTCAGAATCCCGGTTTCTAGAGTTAAATTATAACTTGATGGCATAAGCCAACAAGAAACCGGGGTTTTTAATTCTCCGTCTGTCTCCCAAAACGAGCGATTAATTCCTCACGGGATAATTGCAGCAAAAGCGGT
>JBKHDX010000185.1:0-9747 GCA_046541115.1 Spirulinaceae cyanobacterium
TCAGTCATCAGTCATCAGTGTTTTGGGCAATCGGCAATCGGCAATCGGGGAAGAGTGGGAGGAAATTACCAATTTAGGGATTTTGGCGAACACCAATAACCAATAACCAATAACCAACAACAAAAAACCAGTCACTCATGGAAAAAACGTTTCCCTTAGATACTGTTAACGGTAAAGTGTATCTCGTCGGCGCAGGCCCCGGCGATCCGGGCTTACTCACCCTCAAAGCCAAAAGTCTCCTCGGTTGCGCCGATGTTGTAATTTATGATGCCCTAGTCAGTCCGCCGATCTTAGCTTGTATCAACCCCGAAGCCGAACAGATCGATGCCGGAAAGCGCCGAGGACGGCATTCTAAGCTCCAAGGAGAGACAAACCAGCTTTTAATCGAAAAAGCCCGCGCTCACGCCATTGTCGTGCGGCTCAAGGGGGGCGATCCCTTTGTCTTTGGTCGGGGAGGGGAAGAAATGGCCGCCCTGGTTGAAGCGGGAATTCCCGTCGAAGTCGTACCCGGGATCACATCGGGAATCGCTGCCCCCGCTTATGCTGGAATCCCGATCTCTCATCGGGATTCCGGGTCTTCGGTGACCTTTGTGACCGGCCACGAAGCCGCCGGAAAATATCGCCCCCGCGTCAATTGGCGGGCGATCGCCCAAGGCTCAGAAACCATCGTGGTTTATATGGGCGTTCACAACCTCCCCCACATCGTTTCAGAATTGCAAGCGGGGGGTTTAGCCAGCAACACCCCCATCGCCCTGATTCGTTGGGGAACTCATCCGAGTCAAGAAGAACTCATCGCAACCTTAGAAACGATTGTTACAAAAGTTGAAGAACAGCAATTTGAAGCCCCCGCGATCGCGGTCATTGGCAAAATTGTGAATTGGTACGGAGTCTTACCGAAAAATCAACCCGCCACCACTTGGTAACGGATGTATTGCTTGTATAGTAAGGTTTAGTGCTTTTCAATTTAAAAAAAGCCTAACCCCAATTTGTGCTGACATTCGATCGCCTCGGCGCGATCGTTTCCATCTCAAGTGCGGAAACGGTACAGTTGAATGGCATCATATTTTATGAGAACGATTTGATTTTCGTAACTCAATCATCAGGCGATTGTCTAAATGGGGCGATCGCACCTGAATCAAAATCGCCTGTCTCGATCGAACCAGTGCTGTATTGATTTACCCATGAATAAGCTCAACTTTTTGAGGAGAAGTATGTTAAAACGTTTTATTTTGGGAGTCATTGCGACTCTGTTTTTTGCATTGCAATTTCCTGTTGACTCGGCTTTTGCCGTCGAAATCGATCCCGAATATCGCACCATCAAAGTCGATCCCCAAGGAAGCATGACTACCCTGACCCAAGAACAAGTCGAACGGGGTAAGCGCATTTTTGGCGATACTTGTTCTAAGTGTCACATGGCAGGTCGTTCCAAAACCAACCCCAACGTGACCCTCTCTACTGAGGACTTAGAAGGAGCTGAACCCCCCCGCGATAACCTAGTGGCTTTAGTCGATTACCTCGAAAATCCCACCACCTATGACGGCGAACAAGACCTCAGCGAATTTCACCCCAACACCAGCCGCCTTGACATTTACCCAGAAATGCGAAACCTCACCCAAGAGGACTTAGAAAACGTTTCTGGCTATATTTTGGTCGCTCCCAAAGTGAAAGGCGTTCACTGGGGCCGCGGTAAAGCTTACGACTAATCCGCCTCATTGAATTCCTACGCTGAAAGGACAAAGCGGGTTAACCGCCAATCTGTTTTGACCTTTCAGCCCTTTTATTTTTACTTTTCGCTTCTTTATCAAAATGTTTGCGTTGATTTTACGTTATTGCTTTAGTTTTCGCTTATTTTTAACGGCTTGTTGCATCGGAGTCGTATTTTTAAGCACCAGCGCCCCTGCTTGGGCCGTAGATAGCTATATTCGTCGTTATATAGCCAAAGAACCCGTTGCTGTTAAATACACCGACGCAGGGGATACAAAAACCTATACCCCCGAAGAATTTGCCAAAGGCAAAGAGTTATTTAAAGAAAACTGCATTTATTGTCATGTGGGAGGGTCTACGGCCCAAGACCCCAGAGTAACCCTCTCAACGGAGGATTTAGCCGGGGCTACTCCCCCTCGCGATAGTGTCGTCGCGATCGCCGATTATATGAGAAATCCCATGACTTACGACGGTAGCGATATCTCGATTTGGTGTCGTCAAGTCGATTGGCTGTCTCGGGCCGATTTAGAGATTTTGGGGGCGTTTGTCCTTCGGGCTGCGGAGAAATCTCCCGGTTGGGGACGACCCATTGAAAATAGTTTTTAGTTGTTGGTTGTTGGTTGTTGGTTTGGCTTAATATCCAAATTCCATAATTGGTAATTGGTCATTGGTAATTTCTTCCCTACGGTCTCTTTAATGCGAATTACTCATTCATGGTTTTATAAGTTGCCACCGCAGAAGGTGAAATACGATTGAGATAGCGGAAAATCCAATACTTCAAAACTGTATCGAGAATCACCGGAAACGTCGCAATAAACAAGAAATTAAAATCCCGGCTTTCGGGTAAACCAAAATGTCGAGAAACCCCTTCAAGAATTACCTCCCAACCGTGGGGAGAGTGGAAACCGACAAACATATCCGTAAATAAAATAATTAGAAAAGATTTCGCCGAATCGCTCAAACCATAAACAATTTCATCAATAAAAGACTTGAGCATAATAATATCGTGGCGACTGATGAAAATAACCCAAGTAAACGCCATTAAAGAACAAATATCAGCAAAAATATTTGAAATAGCATCAACTCCCCGATGGCGATAAGATTCGGCAATTTCATCGGCTTTTTCGATCACCGCTTCTTCAGTTTCTTCTGGAGTCAACTCCGGGGTTAAGCCCAACAAAACCTTAAAATGGAGTGCTTCTTCAAAAGTTTGTAACTCTATAAAAGCTTCTTCTTGCATATCTTCATTGAGGAAGATTAACTCTTGGGTTTCTTGAAAAAGGGTCTTTTTGATAATAGGCGTAATAATAAAATTCTTCGTCAGTTGATGAGTTAATAAGGGAACAATAATTAAAAGTAATAAAAATCGTACTGAAATAGCGGTGCGATTGCGAGATTGGCGAAACTTTTTTAAAACTTCCGCTTCAGAATCGTGAGACGTTGGATCGATTTCCCGTTTGAGTTTGCGAAATGTATTGAGAATCGAACGGGGTAAAACGCCCGTTTTGTCTGAAACTGTTTCTACATTGATTTTTTCGCCGTTGCGCTCGACAATAGTTTTCTTATTAAGGTCAACATTGCGAAAAGGAAGCGATCGCTCATCTGAAGCTTTGACGGTGCTAGGATTATTGGCTTCGCGGGGTAATTCCACCAGAGAAACATTACTTTGGTCTTTCTTTTTCTGGGGTTTATAGCGATTGACAACCTCATCAATAAAGTTGATTTTTTCAATCGCGATCGCGGGTTTTTCCCGCAATTCCATTTCAGATTCAGGAGAATTAGGAGTCGGATAAGTGGGTTTATTTTCAGAAATGTCTACCCAAGTTCGAGTAGAATGAAACTCGCTTAATCGCAGTCGAATCGTTTTCAGATTTTTTTGTACTTCTCCTTGGCAATAATTGAAAACGCTACTGCTATATTCGCTGTTTTCAGGACTGACCTTTTTACCGTTAAAATACTCATCTTCAATGGCCCGAATCATCAAAGCAGCCCGATAAGCTTGATCGAGGGCGCGATCCGGGGTATCAAAAAACCAACGTTTGGCGCTGTTATACAGTTTTCTCAGTTTCATTATTGTCGCGGTGTGGACAAGGTTTAGGGAAAGCGGCGGTTAAAAGTTTAAACTGATCGTATGTGGTATGATACCAAATTCAATTCTGTTTCCGATGGTAGACCAAAACCACCCCAATCTCCCCCAGTGGTTTTTCGGCCCGGCGTGTAGTGGTAAAACCGAGCGCTTGGTGCAAGCTTTTAAACGCTGGAGCGAAAAACAAAAGACATTTCCCGCCACTGAAACCCCCAGCGCCTTGATTTTGGCAGCCAATGATGATAATCGCCGAGACTTAACCCAACGCCTGGCGATCGCGGTGCAGGGGCGCTATCCTTTTGTGTCAAAAACCCCCCTCGGTTTGATTAGCGAAGAAGTTATTTTATTTTGGCCGCTGATTTTCGAGCAGTTACACCTCAAAGCTCAATTTCCCCTGCGGTTGCGGCCGGAAACCGAGCAAGAATTAGCAACCCAGTTGTGGCGATCGCACCTCGACAATCTCGATATTCCCGCCGGTCACAGCCAATGGCGGTTAGTGCGACGCAGCCTCGATCTATTACAATTAGCCGGGGCAAGTTGTACCCCCACCGAAGACATCCCCGCGATCCTGGCTTTGGGCTTGAGCGGTCAGAGTTGGGAAAACGACCCGGATTTATGGCAAGGGATGGGCAATAAGCTCTTAGAATGGCGGCAATGGTGCTTAGAGCGCGGTTTTCTCACCTACGGCATTATTTACGAACTGTATTGGCGTTATTTGCTGCCCCACGACACCTATCAATATCACCTTACCCGGCGTTATCGGGGTATTTTTGCCGACGATCTCGACGATTATCCCGCGATCGCCCGCCCTTTAATTGAAACTCTCCTCAATAGCGGTGCGACGGGGGCATTTACCTTCAATCGAGACGGTCAGGTGCGCTTGATGCTCAATGCCGACCCCGAAGCCCTACAAGGTATAGCGCAACGATGCCTCGTGGAAACTCTCACCCCCGATCCACCTTCACCGAATACACCGCGTTTTTACACATCAGACATTCTCCAAACCGTCACAGATTTAGGTTTTGGAGTCAACTTACCGCCAATAATACGCTCGATTCAAACCACCTCTCGGGCCGCCTTGTTGCGTCAAACGGCGGATTTAATCGTCGAGGCGATTCGCGGTAAAGAAGTGAAAGCCCAAGACATTGCCATTATCGCCCCCGGTTTAGACCCCATTGCCCGCTATACCCTGATTGAAATTTTGTCCCATCAAGGCATTGCCGTCGAACCCCTCAACGAGCAACGGCCCCTGATTGGTTCGGCAGTGGCGCGATCGCTGCTGACCCTGCTGACCTTAATTTATCCCGATTTGCAACACCTCGCTCAACCAGAAGCGATCGCGGAAATGTTGGTGGTGTTAAGTTGGGGTCGAGATGCTCAAGGCCGCTTGAGTTCTCAAATTGACCCGGTACGCGCTGGATTACTCGCTGATTATTGTTATCAAGTGGATGCGACCGGGGCTTGTTTGCTGCCCCCCGAACATTTCGACCGTTGGGATCGTTTGGGAAGTCGAGCCACCTCTGCTTATCAACGGCTGCGGGAATGGATCGAAAAACGCCAACAAGAACAACAGCAAAGCAAGGATAAACCGAGTTATATTTTTAATTTGGCGATTCAAGATTTGCTCGACAATGGCAATGCTTTACCCTACGAACAGCTTTCGGCGTTGCGGGAGTTAATGGAAACCGCTCAACATTTTTGGGAAGTCGAACGACGTTTGCAAGACAGTGACCTCTTGGCGCGATCGCCCTCCCAAGCCGTTGCCCAATTTGTGCAACTCTTAAGACGGGGAACGGTCACCGCTAATGCCTATCCCGGCCGCTTTTTAGGGTTAGGAGAAACCGCTTCTTCTCGTGCAGTCACCCTAGCGACGGTATTCCAATATCGGTCTTATCGCCATTCCCATTCCTGGCAATTCTGGCTCGATACCTCCTCCCATTTATGGGAACAAGGAGGTGCGGCGGCTTTGTTTGGCGCACCTTTATTCCTGGAAAATTGGTCGGGGGGTTTGTGGCTTCCCGAAGATGAAGAACGGGAAAATAAAGCCCGCTTAGAACGGATTTTAAAAGATTTGGTGGCCCGGGCCCGAGAACGGATTTATTTATGTCATAGTGACTTGGCGGTGACCGGAACTGAACAAAACGGCGTGTTATCGTCGTTGGTTTATGGGGCGTTAGAATTGGAGCCATTAAAATGAAGTCAGTTCGGCATTTTATCCCAACTGCTTAATTCCAGGGTAAATAGACCACCGCGAAGTACGATAAAATCCCCTCCACTCCGTCGCGATCGCCGTTGAACCGTTCTTGTGTGAGAGCCAAAAAATGAAGGAAAATGCTCCAGAAACGCCCAAGGTCGTCCAACTGAAACATTGGTCAGAACGAGCCGAATATTTCTCTTTATTGGGTTCGGTGGCTGGAACCATTGCCGCTATTTTGACCGAAGAAATCGCGTTTGCGGCGATTCCCTTGACCGTTGCTTTAGGGTTGAACTTTGATAATCGCCAGCGTTGGTATCAGTGGTATCAACAACACCAACGGCAAGCCTTACATCAAGTTCCCCAACTCCTCGAACCCCTCGAAACGCAACTGTCCCAACTCGAAACTCAAACGCAATCTCAACAAGCGGATTTACGAGAATCGGTATTGCAGATTCAGCAAGGGATCGATCCCTTGAAGTTGCAACTCAGTCAACTGAAAAATCAGTGGCAAGAGTTTGATGAAGTGACGCAAAAACAAATTCGCGAACTCAGAGAAAGGAGCAGCGAACAAAACGCCGCGATCGCGTCTCAATTTGAGCATTTATTCGACCAACTCGAAAACCATCTGGGCCAAGTCGAGTCCTTTCAGCAAAAAATTCCCCCGATTTGGATACAAGAAATCGAGCAAGTGCAAGCCCAGATTGCCCAAACCCAAGCTCGCGAGGAAATTCAAAGGGCGATCGCCCAAATGCAAGAAGCGCTTTCCCCTCTCTCGGCTCAAATCGAGGCCATGCAAATTCATTATAAAACCCTATCCGAGCAAGTTCGGGATATCGATCGCCAAGTGACGGATTTATATCCCCAAGTCGAGCAGGTACAAGACATCGACCGTCAATGCCAAAGTCTACAACGGCAAGTCAACCAGCGTCCTTACCGGAGTAATGCTTTGGTGTCAGTCACAGAAACCGTTGCTCCGGAAAGCCATGGCACCCGCAACAGTTTCTCCCAACCCCGATCTTGGCAATGGGTGAAAGTGTTACAAGGTCACACTCAAGCGGTTAATGATGTGGCGATCGCGGGGGATTCGTCGTTTATTATTAGCGGTAGCGACGACACCACCGTTCGTTTGTGGCAACTCGACACCCATCAAGAAAAACGAGTCTTCAAAACCCAAGATGCCGCCGCCGTCAAAACTGTTGCCCTGAGTGGGGATAATAGTATTATCGCCAGTGGTCGGGATGATGCCACCATTCAACTGTGGCAAAGTCACAGCGGCAAACTTCTACACCATCTGCGCGGCCACAACCGCACCGTTAGGGCGATCGCTTTTAGTCCCAAACAACAACTTCTGATTAGCGGCAGCGACGATAAAACCATTAAACTTTGGGATATTAAAACCGGAGTCGTACAGAAAACCCTGACCGGTCACGCCGATTGGTTTAATAAAATTACTGATTTAGCGGTTAGTCCCGATGGCAAACTTCTTGCCAGTAGTAGTGACGATAAAACCATCAAACTGTGGCGCTTGGATACCGGGGAAATTGTGGGAACTTTAAGCGGTCATTTAGGTTCGGTTAACGACCTGGCTTTTAGCCCCGATGGTCAAATTTTGGTGAGTGGTAGCAGCGATAAAACTGTTAAACTGTGGCAGTTGGAGCGCCAGCGCGAAATCCTTACCCTCATGGGTCATGGGGGGTCTGTCGATGCGATCGCCATTAGTCCAGACAATGAACTTCTGGCCACAGGCAGTTGGGACAGCTATATTAAATTGTGGTCATTACCCACCGGTCGCGAAATCTGTACCCTGAAAAACGAAGCCGCCGTGATGAGTTTGGCCTTTGCCGATGGGAAAACCTTGATTTGTGGCAGTAGCGACAATACTCTGAAAATTTGGCAAAGTCGAACGGGGGAACAAACTCAACCTTAAAACGTTTCAATTTTGATAACACTGCCATCTAATCCCGCCGCGATCGCGTCATTATTTGAATGACAATCTAAAATTGCAGTATCACTTGCAGTAGCTTCTGTGCCATGCCCTATATCGATCGATTCAAATCCGTTTTTAAATATATCAGTCAGCCCACCGCGATCGCTATCTTAGGCTCTGTGGGGGTTCACGCCGCTTTAGGAGCCTTGCTGCCCACTTTACCCATTTTTCCCCAAGAAGCGCCTATTCGCCGCAACGTGCGCGTCGTGGAACTGTCTCCCGGTCAAGCCCAACGCCTCCCTAACCTCGACCCGCCGCCACCGATGCCGTTTGCGGGCTTACCCAACAGTACCCAATTCTTACCTTTTGATAGTCCTGACTTGGGTAATCGGGATTTGTTTACGCCGCCAGAAGACACCCGCTCGATTCCGTTATTACCCTCTCGTCCCGACCCCAGTTTAGACGCAACAGCCCAAAACTCCCCCTCGGTGACTCCACCGAGTCGGGTACAGTTTCGTTCGGGACTGCCGAATACGACTCCTTCTAACCCGTCGAATGAGCAAATCCGCCGTCAACTGGCAGCCCT
Source organism: Spirulinaceae cyanobacterium (assembly GCA_046541115.1). Lineage (GTDB taxonomy): Bacteria > Cyanobacteriota > Cyanobacteriia > Cyanobacteriales > Spirulinaceae > Jaaginema. The sequence continues at coordinate 8,501 of JBKHDX010000185.1, forward strand.
CGAAGCGGTGCGCCGCAACCGGGCTTTGAATGGCAATGCTGGTGCTGGTTTACCCACCCCTGGCGGGACTCAGTTTCAGGTGAGGGACGATCTTTCTGCGGCCGAAGTGTTACGGCGATCGCTACAACAAAGTACCGCAGAATCAACAGAAGAAGAAGCCGCCATTGATGCTCCCCTTCATGATGGTAACTCTCCCATGATCTTGAGTCGGCGCGATCGCCCCTCGGAAGAGAATACTACGGCTGAAAATCCCGAAAATCCTGAAACTACGACCAATACCGCCCAAAATCCTCAAGAGCGTATTCGCGAGCATCAAGCCCAAATTGCTCGGATTCAACAAGAGCGCGATCGCAATAATACGGAAGGCGCAAACTCCGAAACCACTGGCAGTCCCCTCGCTTGGTCCCAAGCGATTCAACAAAGCGCCATTCAGCGACAAAGTATTACCGGACAATATCCTCAAGCCGCTTGTCCCAGTCAAGCCCAAGGTACTACCGTTTATGGGGTCGTCGTAGACGCAGATGGTCGGATCGCTAACCTCAGACCCCTCCAAAGTGCCGGGAATCCGATTTTAGACCAAGCCGCCCAATCTCAAGTCGGTAATGCCAATTTAGCCCCTAATGGTGCGCCAACGCCTTATTATGTCGCGGTTAACTTCCGCTACAATTCCGAAGTCTGCACGGCGCAAACCCCCGCACCCCCAGAAACCACTCAACCGGAAAATAACAACAATACCCCAGCTCAACCCACACCGGAAAATAACGAGCGTCCTCCCGCTCGTCCTCAACCCACACCGGAAAATAACGAGCGTCCTCCCGCTCGTCCTCAACCCACACCGGAAAATAACGAACGTCCTCCCGCTCGTCCTCAACCCACACCGGAAAATAACGAACGTCCTCAACCCGATAATACTCCGGTTCCTGCCACTCCCGCAGAAACTAAACCCGAAGCAACTCCGAGTCCTTCACCGAGTCCTTCTCCTTCCCCCTCTCCTGAAGCTTCCCCAGATTCTTCAGAAGAAGATAATCTCGAAGTTGAGACCATTGAGGTTCCCACCAACAAACCTCAAAAGGATTAGTCATTGGTCAGTCGTGACAGGTTAAGGCAAAAACCTCGATGTCAAGAAAGCCTAAAACCGTCGTAGGAGCAAGGTTTCTTTGCCCAATCTTACCTTTGAATACAGAAATTTGAGGCGGCGATTACAACAAAATTGACAGGGTAAACGGGTAAGGATTGGACGGGGAAAC
>JBKHDX010000186.1:0-9686 GCA_046541115.1 Spirulinaceae cyanobacterium
CAAGATACTTGGAGGGTCACCTCCTGGGAAAATAGCTCAGTGCCAGGTTCCCATTGATCAAAAATTGCTCCATTCTGACGTTACCAGAGTGGGGCAATTTTGCATTTAGAGATTTTGAAAGGTTTGGCAGTGTTGCAGAAAGCGTCGAGGAATAAATGATTGTGTTCCCCAGTGTAGATGAAGATAAGATGCATGAAGACGAGGCGTTCCCCAACCTTCGCGATAAGGGGAGAAGTCGGGGCTAAGGCTTGTGAGTTGAAACAAAGGTTGAGGGGGAAGGGATAAAAGTTGCGAACGATGAAATTCGTGACCCCAGACAGTTTCGTTGGGGTTAAGAAGGAAGTTGGAGTGTAGAACTTTGGCGTGGCGATAACCTAGAGTTAAGTGGGGACTCATGGCGGATTGGGCAGGAATTGCGCCGACTAAGTTCCAAGTTGTGTTTTCAAAATCTGTGAGGTGTTGGCACAGATACATCAAACCACCACACTCGGCGTAAGTCGGAATTCCTGCTTGCATGGCTTTGTGTACGGCTTGACCGGCAGTTTGATTGTCTGCGAGTTGGGCAGCGAAGACTTCAGGAAAACCACCGCCGAAGTAGAGGCCGTGGAGGTTAGGGGGTGGGTGGGAATCGTGGAGAGGACTCCAGGGAATGAGTGTTGCGCCGAGGTGAGTGAGTAGATCGAGGTTATCTTGATAATAAAAGTTAAAGGCCCGATCGCGCGCTATGCCGATCCGAATTGACTTAGTATTAGCAACCAGGGGTTCAATCTGAAGATTTTTCCCGGAATTAGAGGGTTTAACTGCCAGTAAAGGTAGTAATTTTTGCCAATCAAAACTCCTTTGGGCAATGTCAGCCAACTGGTCAAAAAAACGACGTAGTTGCGGCAGTTCGGCAGTCGGAACTAGCCCTAAATGACGATCGCGCAGGGTTATTTCTTTATTTCGACGTAAAACTCCTAAAATAGGAATTTTGAGGGGTTCTAGGGCATTTTTAAGCAGTTCTAGATGACGATCGCTCCCCACTCGATTGAGTACCACTCCAGCAAAGCGCAGACGGGGATCGAAACTGCGATAACCGTGAACAATCGCGGCCACCGACCCAGACAGTTTACTACAATCAACCACCAAGACAATCGGAATATCAAGTAAACGGGCAATATGAGCCGTACTCGCAAAGTCAGCCGTCAACTCAGAATCCTGTTTCTGTGACTGAAGCGGCGGGGGAATCGTTACGCCGTCGAATAACCCCATCACCCCTTCAACCAAAGCATAATCCGCACCGTAACAGTGACGAGAAAAACAATCGCGGACATACTGAGTCGAAGTTAAAACCGGGTCAAGATTGCGACAAGGGCGTTGAGTTACCTCTGTATGAAACATCGGATCGATGTAATCAGGGCCCACCTTAAACGATTGTACCGAGAATTGTTGACGAGCCAAAAACGACAATAGGGCCAGAGTAACGGTCGTTTTCCCGGCCCCACTGCGTTCTGCTGCCATCGCGATCGCCATTAATCTTCCTGATTCAGCGCCATAATACTACTGGCCACCGCCATACTTTCTTCATACAACATTTCGCGACCCCACCGTTGTAGCTGTTGACTCAACAACTCCTCAGTTTTTTGATCCGAGAGGGAAGTCACTTGATTAATGCGACAAGCCTGGGCACCGCCCCCTGCTTCCATTCGCATACAGCCGGTGGTTTCCGAACACAGCACCGTACAGCAATCTGCTTGTAAGTTAGTCGAACTCAACTTTAAGCTAATCAAATCCCCTGGAATATCGCCCCAATCTGCGGTGGGAATCCCGGCAAGTTCCGCTTCAATTTCTTGTTGCTGTTCGCTGACAAACTTAACCTTCCGGATATCGTAATCGCCGCCCTCATTCGTATAAGCAATGGGCTTCCACTTTAAGCGACTCGCTAACCAACCCAAAAATAAAATCGCTTGGGACGGATTACCTTTTTCATAATCAATCGTAACTCGATCCACTTCCCAAATTGCCGAACGGCGTTCTGGGGGGTCAAACGCTTCGGCGGTCAACTCTTGCCAAGGGGCAATACGTCGCCAATTGAGATCGACAATAGTTTGATTTTGTTGCAGTAGTTTACCGATACTCAGCATATCCTTTTCAGGCTCGATAAAACTACTCGAATCGACAATCACACTGTCGCCATTGTCCATCAGGCGTTTAAATAAGCCGTAATTCGGGGCGGGGGTCGCTTTCCACCAAATGAACTTCGGTAAATCGGGAATCATCAACTCGGCAATCACGCCGCCAATGCGTTCGAGGGCGACCGCTGTGCCGCGCAGAGTGATATATTCACAGCAAATCAAGGTAGTGCTGCTGCGCTTTTGAATGGGGCAATAAGCCGAAACCTGAGCCGTAACCCCTTCATCTTTAGCCATGGTGGGACAAAGGGTGATAATGCGACAAGGATTAGCCACCGCGATCGCATCAGCAATTCCGGCCCCGTCTAAATCCGGCGAATATTGCAACGCCGCCGTTAAATTCTCCGAAGTCAGCTTATCTTCCTGACGCATGTGCTGATATTCCGACCGCAAGCGCTCCAAAAGTTCTGGGCTGCTTTTCCCAGTTACTTCTAAATCAAAGGCTTTTTGCGCCGCTTTAATTGCCGAAACCGTTCGCGGCCCGTCAATACCATCTACTGGCCCTGTGTAATAACTCAACGCGGCCAAAAGCTGTTGCGTGCCTTCGGGTTCGTAAATCAAAAAGCTAAAGGTTGCCGCCCGGGTGGCGGTGGGGCCTTCTTCCCCCATATTGGAGTTTTGCCAAATACGACCCAATTCGGCTTCAATGTCTTCAATCGAGACATCTTTCGGGCTTTGCAAAGAAACAAGAGGCGTAGTAGTCATAGATTTTATGCTGTTTCAATAATCAACTGCGTAAGAGAGCGAGAACTATTTTTTACAATCTTCGCCAACGACGGCCATCGCGATTGAGAAGAAATTCTGCTTCAGTCGGTTGCCAAGTTCCCGCTTCGTATTGTGGCACCGTATTCGGGTCTGCGGGGGCATCCCAAGCGGAAAGAGCAGGAGTCACCACGCGCCACGCTTCTTCTACCTCGTCGGCGCGAGTAAAGAGGGTTTGATCCCCCAACATACAATCGAGCAACAAGCGGGTATAAGCATCTGCCGTAGCCATACCAAAAGAGGTACCGTAGCTGAAATCCATATCCACGCTACGAGTCCGCAGTTCGGGTCCGGGCATTTTCGCTTCAAAACGCAAAGAAATCCCTTCATTGGGCTGAATCCGCATGGTCAGCATATTGGGACTGGTTTGTTGGGCTACGGATTTAAAAATCGTGAGGGGGACTTCCCGGAATTGAATGGCAATTTCTGTAACCTTTTTCGGTAATCGTTTACCCGTACGCAGATAAAACGGTACGCCTTTCCAGCGCCAATTATCCGCCATCAACTTCATGGCCACAAACGTGGGGGTCGTCGATTCCGGGTTGACATCGGGTTCTTGGCGATAACCGGGAACAGGCTTGCCTTTCATCCAACCGGGGGCATATTGACCGCGAATGGCGCAGAGATCGAGATTGTTGGCATCTGCTAAATGTAGGGTTTGCAGTACCTTCACTTTCTCGTTGCGAATGCTGTCAGCATCGAGGGAGTTGGGGGGTTCCATTGCCGTAATTAACAGCAATTGCATCAAATGGTTTTGCACCATATCCCGCAACGCCCCAGAGGTATCGTAATAGCCCGCCCGTTCTTCAACTCCCACGGTTTCTGCCACAGTAATTTGAACGTGATCGACAAATTGGCGATTCCAGAGGGGTTCAAAAATGGCATTGGCAAAGCGAAACACCAAAATATTTTGGACAGTTTCTTTGCCTAAATAATGGTCGATGCGATAAACCTGTTCTTCTTTACAAACCTTTTGCACCACGCGATTGAGAGATTTCGCCGAACTCAGGTCTTTGCCAAACGGCTTTTCAATCACGATGCGATGCTTCATGGGGTCATTAACCATTCCTGCCGCGCCGAGTTGCCGCAATCCGGGCTTAAAGAACTTGGGTGAAACTGCCAAATAAAAGACGCGATTGCCACGAGTTCCCCGTTTGCCGTCGAGTTCTTCGAGAAAGCTTTTCAGTTTTTGATAACTGTCCCCATCGTCCATATTGCCCGAACAATAAAATAAGCCCTCGGCAAAGTCATCCCAAACGGCTTCGGAGCCAATGCCGTCAGAAAATTCTTCGACACCAATGCGGCTTTGTTCGCGGAAATAATCGTGACTCCAATCGCGACGGGCTACCCCCACAATGGTCATTTCTGCCGGGAGACGGCGGGCTTTTTTGAGGTCGTAAAGGGCGGGAACCAGCTTGCGCTGGGTTAAGTCCCCCGACGCGCCAAAAATGACAAGAATCAGGGGTTCGGGGGTGCGTTGTTGTTGCAATCCAAGGCGGAGGGGATTTTCGAGTAATGTCACCATAAATCAACGGTTGGGTAATTGATAAAAGTAGAGTTGGCAATTTTGCGGTGGCTTGGGGTAGCAAGTCGCGTCGGGGTCAAAGTAGTATAGAAGTTATTTCGCGATCGCTTCGTTATCTGCTTTACGTCTTACCCAATCGGCAATAAAAGATTCAACCAGTTGCACATCTTCGGTTGAACCAATCGCGAGGGGAGTGCGACTGTGCAATTCTTCGGGGACAACATCTAAGATCGCTTGCGTGCCAGTACTGGCACGACCTCCAGCTTGCTCGATCAAAAAGGCTAAAGGAGCGCTTTCGTACAACAAGCGCAATTTGCCTTCAGGTTTTTTCACCGTACCGGGATAGACAAATACGCCCCCTTGTAACAAAATGCGGTGGAAGTCCCCGACTAATGCGCCGCTATAGCGAGCGGTGTAGCCTTCGTGACGGTGCATATAGCGGATATACTCGCGAATCGACTCGTCCCACTGCCAGTAATTGCCTTCGTTGGCACTGTAAACCGGGCCGTGATGGGGAACTTGGATATTTTCTTGAGCGAGGATAAACTCCCCTAAACTGGGGTCGAGAATAAATGAATGTACGCCATGACCCATCGAATAAACTAAAACGGTGGTTGGCCCGTAGAGAATATAACCCGCCGCGATTTGTTTATGACCATTTTGCAGTAAATCCTTGGCTTCGCCGTTTACATCATCCCCTTCTTGCTGACGAATCGAGAAGATCGAACCAACATTCAAATTAATATCAACATTAGAGGAGCCGTCAATGGGGTCATACAGCAGGGTATAGCGACCGATAGGGCAGTTTTCAGGGATGTAATAAGGTTTTTCCATCTCCTCAGAAGCCAAGCGACACACCAAGCCACTTTGCTTGAAAACCGAGATAAACACATCATTGGCGAAAACGTCCATTTTTTTGACGGATTCCCCTTGAACATTCACGTCCCCCGTAAACCCCAGGGCATTCTCTAGCAGTCCAGCGCGGCTGAGACGGCGGGAAATCAGTTTTCCTGCCAAAGCTAAACGATTCATAATCGCGCTGAGGTCTTGAGCTTCCGGTGAAAAACTTTGCAACTGCTGTAGGACATGACGAGATAAGGTTGTACAATCTCGGTCGAGATAATGTTCTTGGATTTCTGGTTGTTGGTTATTCACCATTGGTTTCACCCTCCGCGCAATTGGCGACGATTTACTAATTAATCGGGAAAAGTTACTTGCGAGTAACGATTCCCTTTGGGACTATCTTAGAGAAGCCCTGGGTGAGAGGGCATCGAACTTTAGATCAACTTCAGCATTGAGATGATTGTTGAGTTAGTCAATGGCAATGGATTGGGGGCCTTTATTGCTGCCGTTGGTTTCATAGGGAGCAGTCGTCACGGTTGCCCCTTGCTGCTCTAACCAGCTTTTTAAGGGTTCTTCAGCGACATTCAAGCGAAATACGCCAGAAAAGAAGCCTCCCATAAAGGCAACGGGTTGTTGCATCATTTCTTTAGCAATGGGAGTGAGTTCGTCTAAAAACATAACCTATTTTCTCCTTCGCGGTTACACGGGCTTAGGGTTTGTCAGGATTCTAGCGTGTTTGGCTTTGTTCAGTCATCAGTCAACAGTCAACAGTCATCAGTTGTTGAGACAGGGAGCAACTTTGTTTAGTTATTATCACCTAGTGTCGCGATACAGCTAAAACAAGGCGATAGATTTCTCGGTTTATTGCTTACGCTGTCAGCTTTCTAGCGTTTTCTTAACGTAACATTTAAAATGTGTCGCTGCACTACAATCAAAAAAGAACTAATCATTTCTATAGCAATGAATCAAGAAATAATCTGGGAAAAAGACTCCGTAGGAAAAGCTGCTATTGATCAACGAAAAAAACGAAGAGGTGTTGTTCCTATGCTTTCCAAAACAATAGCAACCTTTGGATTAATCCCTGACCATAGCTTACAAGTTAGTTACCATTTATCTCTATGGGATCAAATCATAAAAATCGACTGATTGAAAATATCAACATGTACCGATCTTTTAGCAAGAGGACGTAGGTTAGAAATGGTGGGCGATGCCCGCCCTACGAGAACTCAAATTGTGCTGGACTGAAGAATATCTATAATCAACATGGCGTGTTTTTGTTCAAAATTAAGTCGTGTTTTCCGGATTCTGGCATAGTCTATAGCTGTCATGCCTTAAAAATCCTGAGTGTAGCAATCAGCTCCTAGTTGAATTAGCAAATCGACAATTTGATAAGGGCCGTACTCAACGGCATAAATCAATGCAGTTTTGCCTTGAGTATCTCGATTATTTAAGTTTGCACCTGCTTTGTACAGCAGATTAACTAATTTTTCTTGATATTTTGGGTATTCTCCTTTCATTATTCTTTTAGCTTCGATAAGGTTACGAAATTTGACAGTAAGCATTAAAGCTGTGATTCCTTCAGATGTTTTTAAATTTACATTAGCTCCCCACTCAATTAAGGTTTTAGTGCTGAATAAGTTACGCTCTAAGCTTGCCAACATTAAAGGAGTAAAGCGATCGAAATTAAATAAGGGCAAGTTAAAATCTAATCCTGAACTACCCAAAAAATTAATCATAGACAAATTATCATCAAGTATCGAAATCCAACTCCAAGATTTAACGAATTGCTTGGAACTAGCCACTCGGTCGGCTGAAATGGGGATATGGGATTGGGATGTGGTGAGCGATCGCTAACCTTCCCTCATACAAATGGTGCAGCAAACTCTGCAAGCTTCTCAACTCCCGGCCACTTCATTAACGTTAGAAATCACCGAGAGTATGCTGATTGAAAATATCAACATGACGATCGCGTTGTTATCGCAATTACAAGAGATTGGGATTCGCATTAGTATTGATGATTTTGGGACGGGTTATTCTTCCCTGAGCTATTTGTATAATCTCCCTGCGAATTATCTCAAAATTGACCAATCTTTTGTGAGCAATATGCAGATGGGCGATCGCAATTATAAGATTGTACAGGCGATTGTGGGATTAAGCGATCAGTTGGAATTGGGCGCGATCGCAGAAGGCATTGAAACCGAACAACAGTGAATCTGGCTCAAAGAATTGGGTTGTGAATTGGGCCAGGGCTATTTACTGGCAAAGCCTCTGGCATCTGAGGCGGTTACCGAGCTTTTAGGGATGGGACGAATCCTGTAACCTCGATTGAAAATTGTTGTTCTCCTTTTTGAGGATAACTTTTCAAGGGCGATCGCGCATCAGTAAGAATAAGAAGTAAGGCGCACCGAGGGCGGCTGTGACTAAGCCACAGGGTAATTCTAAGGGGGTAAAGAGCAAGCGCCCCAGTAAATCGGCTAAAACGACTAATAAACCCCCCATTAAAGCAGCAACGGGTAACAAGTTTTCGTAGGATGCACCAATCAAGCGACGGGCAACGTGGGGGGCAATTAAGCCGACAAAGCCAATACTTCCGGCGGTTGCGACAGATGCACCTGCGAGGGCGAGACTGAAGAGTAGGAGTAGGATACGTTTGATTTCGAGGCGAATACCTAATCCTTGGGCAATATCGTCACCGAGGGCAAATATGTTTAATTCTCGCGTGGAAATTAATGTAAATCCGGTAAAAACAGCAATCCACGGCAACAATACATTTACTTGCGCCCAACTGCGACCGTAGACGCTACCCGCCAGCCAAATGAGGGCTTGAGAAACGCTGTTAACTTCCCCTAAAGTAACCATTAAATTCGTCAATGCCCCGGCGATTAAATTCATTCCCACCCCGACTAAGATCAGGCGTAACGGCGAACAACCGTCTCGCCAAGCTAAAAGATAGATGGCAGCAGCGACCCCACAAGCCCCGGCAAAGGCAGCCCAAGGCAAAACCGAAGCCGGACTCATGGGAAAGATAACTAAGAGGGTGACGGCGGCCAGAGATGCGCCTGCGTTAATGCCGATAATGCTGGGGGCGGCGAGGGGATTGCGAGTGATGCTTTGGATGATTGTACCCGCGATCGCGTTGCCCACTCCCACTAACCAAGCGGCGATCGCGCGGGGAAAACGTAGGGTTAAAACAATAAATGTTGCATCGGGATTTTGCGGTTTTAAACCGATTAAGGTTCTAATAACATCAAGTAGGGCGATTTGGTATTCTCCCCAAGCCAAACTAAACGCGATCGCGCTCAGGGTAATGATAGCAATACAACCCACAACGAAGGGTAACTGTCGCTTGATTCGGAAAGAAAATGCGGGTTTTTGCCAGCGTAAAACCAACCAATATTTCATTAAATTTACTTCTTAATTTGCCAACGGGCTAAATAAATAAAAAAAGGTGCGCCGATGAGGGGCATCACTAAACCCACGGGCAACTCTAACGGGGCAAAGAGCGATCGCGCCGCGATATCGGCAGTTAATAATAAGATTGCTCCCAAAAGGGCAGCATAAGGCAGAATGAAGCGATAATCGTAGCCAATCCAGAAGCGAGCAAAATGCGGCACAATTAAACCAATAAAACTAATCGGCCCCGCGATCGCGACGCTAGTTCCTGCTAACAAGATAATACTGATTCCTGCTGACAATTTAACTAATTCGGTAGACTGACCCAAACCTTGAGCGATACTATCTCCTAAACTCAAGGTTGTGACGGCTTTACTTAATACCAAAGCCAGAATTAATCCGATTATAAAATAAGGTAAAACCTGCCCCAGAATCTTTAAATCGCGACCCGCCACCGACCCCGCCAACCAAAAGCGAATTTCGTCCAAAGTACGCTGACTCACAATTAAAATACCGCTAGTCATTGCCGCTAAAAATGCTGTTAATGCAGCCCCGGCTAAAATCACATTTAATGGGGTTAAACCGCCTTTACCAAACGACCCCAAAATATACACGCTGGCGGCAGTGATTCCCGCCCCCAAAAAGGCAAAAAGCGCATAAACTTGGAGAGAGTTCTCTTGAAAGATTAACGTTGCCAAAACAACGGCGAACGATGCACCCGCATTAATGCCGAGTAAACTAGGAGAAGCCAAAGGATTTTGGGTGATTCCTTGAATCAATGACCCCGCAACCGCCAAAGCTGCCCCCACACAAATGGCAATGAGCGATCGCGGCAAGCGAACGGTTCTTACAATTAAATGTTCCGTTGAATTATCAAATTGTGTCAAAGCTTCATACACGGTTTTGGGCGTAATCTCAGCCGCCCCCAAGACTAAACTCGCCAGCAAACAAATTGCGAGTAAAATCAAACAAGCCATTAAACCCCAAGTATG
>JBKHDX010000187.1:0-9672 GCA_046541115.1 Spirulinaceae cyanobacterium
ATCCCTCCCCCACCTGCTGCGCGAGGTGGGGGTATCAAAGGAGTTTTTTGATGAATCAAATTCCCCTATCCTATAGCTTAATCGGTGCATTCGTTGTCTTTTTCGCCATCGCGATCGCCCTCTACCTCAACAGCGCTCGTCGCTATCAATCTGCCAATACCGTCGCCAATTCCTACGACCAATGGACTGAAGACGGCATCCTCGAATACTACTGGGGAGAACACATCCACCTCGGCCATTACGGTTCCCCCCCACAACCGAAAGACTTTCTGCAAGCCAAAGCCGACTTTGTACATGAAATGGTACGCTGGGGCGGCCTCGACAAACTCCACCCCGGCACAACGGTTTTAGATGTGGGTTGTGGCATTGGCGGCAGCAGTCGCATCCTCGCTCGCGATTACGGCTTTAATGTCACCGGAATTACCATCAGCCCCCAACAAGTCCAACGGGCTACTGAACTTACCCCGGAAGACCTCAGCGCCCAATTTGCCGTCGATGATGCCATGGCGTTATCCTTCCCCGACGCGAGTTTTGATGTGGTTTGGTCCATTGAAGCGGGCCCCCACATGCCCGATAAAGCCGTTTTTGCGCGGGAATTGTTGCGCGTCCTCAAACCCGGCGGCATCCTCGTCGTCGCGGACTGGAATCAACGAGACGACCGCGAGGTTCCCCTCAACGCCTGGGAACGCCCCGTCATGCAGCAATTACTCGACCAATGGTCGCACCCCGCTTTTGCCAGTATTGAGGGCTTCGCGGAGCTTTTAGAAGCCACAGGGCTAACTCAGGGGGAAGTTACCACCGCCGACTGGACGACTGAAACTTTACCTTCTTGGTTTGATACCATTTGGCAAGGGATTATTCGCCCCCAAGGATGGTTGCAGTTTGGCCTCCCCGGCTTTCTCAAGTCGGTGCGGGAAGTCCCCACGATTCTGTTAATGCGCTTGGCGTTTGGGACGGGATTATGTCGCTTTGGGATGTTCAAAGCGAGTCGGGCTAATGTTGCGGCTTCTCCTTCTGAGCAGGTTGAAGTTAGTTCGGTTTCGTAACCTTATCACCCTGGTTTTTTCAAGAAACCGGGGTATTCTCTCACCCACTTATCCTTATGTTGTTGCAGTCAGAGCGATCGCGCCTAACTCTCTTTATTGTGGGCGATCGCTATTGTGGGCGATCGCTATAATACAACCAGTATCACTCAAGCAAAATCAAAAATGTCCATTACACTCGATCTGTCACCCAAAATTGAGGCACTGTTGCGACAGCGTGCTGAAAGTGCTGGACAAGACATTTCCCAAATGGCGATCGCAGCTCTGACTTTAGGACTAAGTTTAGAGGATGATGATTTTTTTGAGGCTTTAGAGGGCATCCAACGGGGGCTTGATGATTTTGAACGAGGGCAATTTTCGAGTTTAGAAGACTTTGTTCGCGAACAAAATCAAAAATACGGATTGTCCCTTGAAGCATGACGTACCGCATTGATGTCTCCAGCGTTGCGAAAGCTGAAATGGATGCCGCCTTCTTGAATTTTTCTCAGTTTGTTACAGTAGATCGCGCCCAAACCTTGTATCAGGGGCTAATTGACGCGATCGCTTCTCTACAAGAAATGCCTCGGCGATGTCCGCTTGCTCGCGAGGATAGTTTCTTTAGCCAAGAAATTCGTCAACTGCTTTATAAGCAAGGAAAACAAACCTATCGTATTCTGTTTACGGTTCTTGAAGACCAACCCATTCCCACGGTCAGAATTCTTCATGTTCGCCATGCAGCCCAAAAGACAATTGGTGAGCCAGAAGTTGAGGATGAATAGTATTGGCTAGTAGCTGAATTAGGTCAGATTGTCCCCCTTGGCTCAAAAACTCGCAATCTGATGAATGACCCACACTACTGCTTTCGTCAAATAAATGGCGAATGCTGTACCGATAATACCATTCGCGATCGCGCCGATTGGCAGCCAAAGGAATTGATTGGATGAGCGAGGCGGTGTAGAAGGCTCTGAGGTTGACGGGATTTTTGCGATCGCGCTGGGCAACAATCCCACTAAAATGAGGGTTAAAACTGAGGTTATTATCGCAGAAAACCCAGAATCTAAAAGAGCATAACACCCCACTACAAAACTCACTCCTGCCACAGACCCCGAATAAGCAAAAAAGGGTAAAATTACAGGCACAAATATCATCCCTACCGCTTGTGCTTCCATGGTAGGACGATGTAGGGTTTGCAGCCAATACACCCCGGATAACGGTATTAAAAGAGCGCCCGCGATCGCGCCAATAATCACCCAAATTAACGCCAAAAAAGACTGACTGTAATGATACATCAAAATGCCTGAAACAATCCAGGGCGCGATCGCCATTAGCAACACCAAAAAGCCAATCATAAGCCTTTAAAAACCGTACAACTTCCTGTCTAGCTTTACTTTAATCGCTTCTGTACCGGGTTTCTGTTTCAACTAATAGCAAATTCGCTGAAAGAGCCTTATTTATTAATTCTCAAAAATCTGTGAATTATACATTTCACTTGGTTACCCGCCATCATAGTAGTGGAACCGAGACTGGGCGACACCGAGCAAGAGTTCGTAGACCTTGCGACCATCGGGCCGTTTTCGTCGTTCCGCTCGGTCAAGTGGCGTGAGTTGCATCATGCCAGGAATCAATGGGTTGGCACCGGCGTCGAGTAGAACCTTCGCCATCGCGAGTGAGCATTCCTGTGCAACGTGTCCGAGTGGTGTATCGCCAGCTGTCGCTTCGTCGATGGCATTGACATCGGCCCCATTGGCGATCAAAAACCGCACGACGTCGATATGCTCGCCAGCTGCGGCATAGTGCAAGGGCGTCTGTCCGAGATCCGAGTCTGTCGCATTCACATCGCGTCCCTCAGCCACCAATGCCTGAACCGCAGCGAGGTCACCATCTCCCGCAGCAAAGTGCAAGCGTTCGCTTTCTAACCAATTTTCCATTCTTCAGTCGGGTAACTATATATTATATTTATTGATTTTTTCTATATAACACCCCATATTGGGATTTTATTAGGAATTTATCCCTCTAATCACCCTTAGAGAATGATATACAAAAATTTCTCGTTCCTAAGCTCAAGCCTGGGAACGAATAGAAAAGGCTCTGCCTTCGTTGTGTAATATAGAGAAATCGGCTGTACAACATTTTTCACAAAACATCACTACTGCATTCTACAAATTCATCCTCAGTTTCTATTTCTGTTCATTCTCTCATTAGCTAACGGCTAAGTTGAGCGGCGGCTAGTATCCTCTGCATCCTCACCGATATCTCTCGCTCGTCCGCTCCAACGTTTTGTTAGGCTGCGTTTCGGTGGCAAGCTAACAACTTCTCGTCCGCTTTCTGACTGTTTTTTTTGCCAATCTGCAAACATCGCCTCTAAATCGCAATTGAAGGATTTAGCGTGTTCTTCACGGATATTATGAACTTCATCGAGGATTTCATCTTGCCAAATCACTCGATCTCCTGATAGTTCGTAGTGAGTGCAGATTATGGGTAACTGGTATCCAAAATTAAGGCCGATCTCTTCAAGCTTCCTTTGAATCTGGGCATTGGCAATATGCTCACAGTTCCAGCTTAACAAGTAGTCCAAGCCGTGGACGGTATTGATAAACTATCAATATAAAACCTAGTGGTCAGATATCTATGCTTCAGAACTCCTCAATCATTACCACCTCCCCTGAGATTATGGGCGGTACTCCAGTGTTTACTGGCACTAGAGTTCCTGCTCAAACGCTACTAGACTACCTTAAGGCAGGAGAATCCATAAACGATTTCTTAGATGGATTTCCAACTGTGACCAGAGAGCAAGTCATCGCCCTACTTGAAGAAGCTGGGAAACAGGTTATTGATATGGCAGCATAGTATGAATATTTTGTTGGATGAGTGTATCGATCGCAAGCTTTCGAGGGAATTTGCTGGCTACGAAGTCAAAACAGTTCCGCAAATGGGATGGGCAGGAGTCAAGAATGGACAACTTCTTGCTCTTGCAGAAGCAGAGTTTGATATTTTCATTACTGTCGATCGCAATCTATCATTTCAGCAGAATCTGCCACAGTTTGATATAGCGGTAATTGTTTTGCAAGCATCATCCAATCGTTTAACCGATCTCAAACCTCTAGTACCTCAAGTTTTAGCTATTTTAGCGACAGTATCTAAAGGACAGGCTACAGTGGTCGGAGCATGAAAGTACAGGTGGGCGATGCCTTTATCCTCATACTGATACCAAATCCGGTTACCATAACCCACTGATTTGTCAAGTCCGCGAAGTCGGACTTTGCCACATTAGCCCCGGATTTCAATCCGCGGGCGGGGTATGGGATAGACGGTATCTCAAAAGTGGATTCGGTATGAAAGATAGCAAGATAAAAAAAGGGACAACTTATCAAAGTCATCCCCTACATAACAGTTGCTTGCTTTGCCAAACTTTTAAACTTGGGCTTCTTCTACCAACTTCTCCCAACCCAAACCCTTGAGGGCATTGTTGCGACGGAGGGGACGAGTCACCAACTCTAGGATGTCGCGGGAGTTGGTAAAGCCGTGGATTTGGGCGAAAGTGAACTCAACCGACCACTTGGTACTAATCCCACGGGCTTCGAGGGGATTTGCATGAGCCATTCCCGTAATTACGAGGTCGGGTTGAATGTCTTTGATGCGTTGCAGTTGGTTGTAGTTATCCGGTTTCTCGATAATTTTCGGGAGGGGAACGCCCATTTCTGTACAGGTTTTCGCGAGTAAATCCAACTCGGCTTTTTGGTAGCGTTTGTCCATGTAAGGAATGCCGATTTCGGGAACGGTCATGCCGCAGCGCACGAGAAAACGAGCTAGGGATATTTCGAGCAGGTTATCTCCCATGAAAAAGACAGATTTGCCGCGAATCAGTTGTAAATAATCTTCTAAACTTTCCCAAATCTTCGCTTCTCGTTCGTCTAAGCCTTGGGGTTCGATATTGAAGACCGAGCAGATTTTCTCAATCCAAGCCCGCGTCCCATCGGGGCCAATGGGGAAGGGTGCGCCAATGAGTTTACATTTACGGCGACGCATCAGGGTGGTTGCGGTGCGGGAGAGGAAGGGATTTACGCCAGCAACGTAGTAGCCTTCGTCGATGACGGGAAGTTCGGTGTAGCGTTTCTCCGGTAGCCACCCAGAAACCTCGATACCTTGTTTTTTCAACTCCAGGCTGAGGTTTGTCACAACCGGGTCGGGAAGCGACCCAAACAGAACGAGGGGGGGATGTTTCGGAGTTGTTGCTTCGGCTTGTATATCTTCTTTTTTGCGTCCGAAGTTGAGCAATTTTTGAATGCCGTGGCGTTCTTCTTTATCAGCTTCTTGGATATCTTGGGGCTTAGGACAGCGATTAGCCATGGCCGCAAGGACGGTATCTTCCCCTTGGGTGAAGGCGTAATCGAGGCCATTGGCTCTCGCGGTAACGATGGGAATGCCGATTTCTGCTTCGAGTTTCGGGGCAATCCCTTCTAAGTCCATTTTGATAATTTCGGTGGTGCAAGTGCCAATCCAAACGATTACACTAGGATTGCGATCGCGTTTAATTTGCAAGCATAATCGCTTCAGTTCGTCATAATCATTTAATTTGGCCGAAATGTCCCCTTCTTCGAGTTCTGCCATAGCATAACGGGGTTCGGCAAAAATCATCACCCCCATGGCATTTTGTAGGAAGTAACCGCAGGTTTTCGTGCCAATGACTAAGAAGAAACTATCTTCAATCTTTTGGTACAGCCACGCGACACAGCTAATGGGGCAAAAGGTATGATAATTTCCGGTTTCGCATTCAAAGGTTAAAGCGTTATTGTCTTGAGCAACAGTCATAATTTTCTTGTTGGTTGTTAGTTGTTTGTGTCGTTTTTAAGTTTTGTAGGGTGGGCATCGCCCACCAAAATCTTGTTTAAGCTTGAATTTTCTCGTTCCGAGGCTTTTGTCTAGAAATGGATTAAGAAGGCTTTGCTTTCATTTTTCTGGCCTAGAGGCAGAGCCTCTGAGTAGGCGTTTCTAGGTTGAAACTAGAAACGAGGGAATATAATTTTTATTCGTCGTTCTGACCTTCTAAAAGCTTGGTATTTTGCGCCTGCATTTGGTCTAAAGCGATGTCTGGGTCAAAATTTAGACCTAAAACCTCAATCAGTTTATCGGGATTGTTATTGAGTTGACATAAGGCTGGAAAAATTTGTAGCAAATTGGGTTCAAGGATACTTAATGTTGACAAAATAAAGAATGAATGAGGTCTATATTCATTCCCAGAGATATTGACATGAGAGTTATATACTCCCTTAATCCAAGTCCGATTGAGTCGGTAATAATCCAGCCATTTAGAACGCAAAGACGCTTTTAAATCCTCAAAGAAGTTCATAGTTTTTACTTCTAAAAGTGGGGAGAGGAATGGTGGGCGATGCCCACCCTACGAGGAAAAGAAAAACTGATGAGGCGATAACTGAACTAAACCATCATCATGTCGAGTTCTTCGTCAGCCGTAACGGGTTGGGCTTTGGCTTCGGGAGGATTGAGGTAATAATCCGACAACAAGGAGAACAATTCGCGGTCTTGGGCATCGTTGGGAACAACGCCTTCGGGTTGGGCAAGGAGTTGGTCGGCGATGCTGAGGTAGAAGTCGCAGACGTAGTTGAGGTCGGGTTCGGTTTCTGCCATTTCAAAGAGGGTTTTGCCTTTGACGCGGGAAACGCGGATGTCTTCGATGAGGGGTAAGACTTCGAGGACGGGCATGGGGACGGCTTCGATGTATTTTTCGATGAGGTCGCGTTTGGAGGTGCGATTGCCGATGAGTCCGGCGAGGCGGAGGGTGTGGGTTCGGGCTTTTTCGCGGACGGAGGCGGCGATGCGATTGGCGGCGAATAAGGCATCAAAGCCGTTATCGGTGACAATCATGCAGTAGTCGGCGTAGTTGAGGGGGGCAGCGAAACCACCGCAAACCACGTCGCCGAGTACGTCAAAGAGGATGACATCGTATTCGTCAAAGGCGTTGAGTTCTTTGAGGAGTTTCACGGTTTCGCCGACGACGTAGCCGCCGCATCCTGCCCCGGCAGGGGGGCCGCCTGCTTCGACGCAATCTACGCCGCCGTAGCCTTTGTAGATGACATCTTCGGGCCAGATGTCTTCGTAGTGGAAGTCTTTTTCTTGGAGGGTGTCGATAATCGTCGGAATGAGGAATCCGGTGAGGGTGAAGGTACTGTCATGTTTGGGGTCACAGCCAATTTGCAGGACTTTTTTGCCTCTTTTGGCGAGGGCGACTGAAATATTACAGCTTGTGGTGGATTTGCCGATGCCGCCTTTTCCGTACACTGCGAGTCTCATGGATGATTAATCTCCTGCTTGATTATCAATCTGGGCTGAACGTTGTTCCTGGGGGGATTGGCGTTCTGGTTGTTTGCATTATGGTCGAAGTTCCTAGGGATTGGGAAGGGGGTGGGTTTATGGTTTTGGGGTGTAAATAGAAGGAAAAAAGAGTAAATATTAGTATTTAGCGCTATATGGGTTTAGATAAAGTCTGAGTTAGTTTGAGTGATTTTAATTTAGTTTTTATGCCTTTATTTTTATAAAGAGTGACAATACACAAAACAAAAGCTGGATTTGGGGTGAAATAATGCCTTCAAACTGAGACGGGTTAAGGCTTACAGGCAATGTAACGGGAAACTGCGGTCTGACTATGTTTCAATAGAGAAGAACCGTCACAAGACAGCAGGGTTATGAGTTCTCCTCGTTCGGAAACCGCGATCGCGACTTACTTATTCTTTATGGTGTTAGGAGTAACGGTGTTAGTGTATCTGTTGCGGGGTTTTGGTTTACTGGGCTTTATTCCGGGGGGAATCGTCTGGATTTTGCTTTTGTTGTCGATTGCAACTGGAATTTACTACGGCATCGAGAAAACTCGCAGATTTTGAACTAAAATCGCCGCTTTTGCTGAAAATAACTAGGAAGAAAAGAGCATGACCAAATATATCTGTACCGTTTGCAACTACGTTTATGACCCCGAAGCAGGGGACCCGGACAGTGGAATCGAACCGGGAACGGCCTTTGAGGATATCCCTGACGATTGGAGTTGTCCGGTTTGCGGGGCAAAAAAAGACGACTTTGAACCCGAAGAATAAGCTTCCGTGAATTTTAGTTACAGTTTTGACAAATTTTGAACGAGACTTTTTGTAAGGTTGTGGTAATTGGTGGGGGTGCGGCGGGATTTTTCGGCGCGATCGCCTGTGCAGAAAGGCATCCCCACAGCCAAGTAATGATTTTAGAAGCGGGAAAGAAGCCCCTCGCCAAAGTTCGCATTTCCGGTGGGGGGCGTTGTAATGTCACCCATCACTGCTTTGAACCCGCTTTGTTTATTCAGAATTACCCCAGAGGCGGTAAAGCCTTGCGGGGGGCGTTTACCCGCTTTCAAGCCCAGGATACGGTGAAATGGTTCGCGTCTCGCGGCGTGGCTTTAAAAACCGAAGCGGACGGGCGAATGTTTCCGGTGACAGATTCCTCCCAAACGGTGATTGATTGTTTGCAGAAGGCGGCGCAGAATGCCGGGGTTGACCTGCGAACGGGGGTGAGGGTGGAAAATGTCAAAAAAGGGGAAACAGGGGGCTTTACGGTACATTTAAAGACGGGGGAGATTGTGGAGTGCGATCGCGTCCTTCTGGCAACGGGAAGCAACCCAAAAGGGTATCAATGGGCGCAAAGTTTGGGTCATAAACTTATCTCCCCTGTTCCCTCTTTATTTACTTTTGATATTACCGATCCCCGCTTGCAAGATTTAGCGGGAATTAGTGTAGAAACGGTATCGTTGCGATTACTAGAAACCGGGAAAAATAAACTCGAACAAATTGGCCCGTTGCTGATTACCCATTGGGGCATTAGCGGCCCGGCGGTGCTAAAATTATCAGCGTGGGGGGCGAGGGAATTGCGCGATCGCGCCTATCGAATGCCACTACAAATTAACTGGCTACCTCAATATAATAACGAAACATTACGCCAGCATTTACTAGAAATTAAAGAACAACAGCCTAAGCGCAAAATCAGCGCCAACTGCCCCTTTGATGTACCCAAACGCTTTTGGCAGAAAATCGTTTCTTATATCGGAATTTCCCCGGATAAACCCTGGGCAGAATTAGCAAAAAAAGAGTTAAATCAACTCATTCAAGAACTCAATCAAGGCCGTTATGAGATACAAGGTAAAGGCGTTTTCAAAGAAGAATTTGTCACTTGTGGCGGTGTAAACCTCAAAGAAGTTAACTTTAAAACCCTCGAAAGTCGAATATGTCCGGGCTTACATTTTGCTGGAGAAATTCTTGATATTGATGGGGTAACTGGGGGTTTTAATTTTCAAAGTGCTTGGACAACGGGCTGGTTAGCTGGAGTTGCAATGGGGAATGATGAGTGATTAATTGTCTACAGCATTTATGAGCCTTTTAAAGCTGTTCTAGAACCCCGGTTTCTTATCTGCTAACCCGATAAAGTTAGCATTTTACCTCAGAAACCGGGGTTCTTTTTAATCGTTACTTTGTGACTCCAACCATTGTGCTAAATCTGCTTCAGTTTGAAACTCGAAAACCGCATCAAATAAAACGTCTAATTGTTCGCTTGACAAACGCTCTACTTGAGTCAATAACGGGGGTGAAACCTCTCCCAATTGTCGCCGTAACAAACGTAAAAC
>JBKHDX010000188.1:0-9537 GCA_046541115.1 Spirulinaceae cyanobacterium
TTAAAATCTCAAATCGACCCTAATCAAAACAAGACAAATAATCCATATTCACCCAACCTTCAACCCCTTCTACGCCAGAATTTGGCCCTTCTAACACCTTGATATAAGCCCAATTACCTTCATAATCGAGCCACTGTACCAAATTGCCATTATTCAAGCCCGCGCGAGACTCACCCCCCGGAGAGAAGCGGACGGCTAACTGGCCTCGCTGCAAATTAATCACTTCACAAAACACGGGAATAGGTTCGGCTGAAGTATCATAGCAATTTAAATAACTGGCATTAACCCAACCTTCCAAACCGTCAACATTACCATTCGGCCCGTCAACCACCCGCACATAAGCCCAGTTTCCCTGGCCGCGCAACCATTCGACTGAGTTACCATTATTCAAGCCCGCGCGAGACTCACCCCCCGGAGAAAAGCGTAAAGCCAGTTGGCCTCGTTGTAAGCCCACAACATCGCAAAAAGTTTGCATTTGAGCAATCTTTACGGGAGGATTGAGGGGAGTTGCAACAGCAGCCATGGAAGTGAGAGACAAAGCGGTTATGGTTGAAAAAGCGGCAGCAAGTTTGTACATGATTTTATCGGGATTAAACTCAACTAGGTATCCCTTCAGCGATAAACCTTGAAATTTCGGATTAATCAAAGATAGAAGTTAAATAATCCGCGATCGCGAACTCATAACCCTGATAATATAAAGATTGTCCCATTTGAACCTGACTCATATCGCTATCGAGGGATGTTGCGGCACGACGACAACGCACCAAAGCCAAATCAAAGCGACAAGGAACATTTACCCATTGAGGAAACTCCCCTAAAAATATTTCTGCGGCTTGCCATAATTTCCTTTGTTTTTGCGGCGTAATCGCCAATAATCCCCCAGAATCCCAACTTCTGACGCTGCGGGTTTTCACCTCCACAAAAATCAGCATCCCCTCACCCTGCATAATTAAATCTAACTCCCCCCAACGACAGCGCCAGCGCGAATGCAAAACATTCCATCCTTGAGCAGTCAGCCAAGCCGCTACCACTTCTTCTCCCAGAATCCCGATTTTTTGCGATTGGCGCTTTTTTGATGCCGCCATAATGTTTATGGTGTGAATGTCATATCATATAGTTAGCTGGTTTTAGGCAATCGGCAATCGGCAATCGTGAAAGGGGGGAGGAGTGGGAAGAAATGACCAATGACCCATTAAGGGATTGTGGGAAAAACCAACAACGAACAACCAATAACCAATAACCAACAACAATTGGTAAGATTGAATACAAAATCTGTTGAGTTTTTGCGTTAAAAGTTATGAATCGCCAAGCATTGCGAGTTTTTGCCTTATTTGTGATTGTCATCTTAGTCATGTTTGTCGCGATCGCGCCCCCGGCCCGAGCCACCGATTATAATAATCGTACCTTTATCGGGGAAGACTTCTCGAATCAAGACTTAACCGACTCCAGCTTTGCTCACGCCAATCTCCGTACTAGCGACTTTAGCCACAGCAACCTCCAAGAAGTCAGCTTTTTCTCCTCGAATCTCGACCGGGTAAACTTTGAAGGCGCAAACCTCCGCTACGCTGCTTTAGGTTCTACTCGTATGACCAAAGCTAACCTCAAAAATGCCCTCCTCGAAGGCGCATTCGCCTCAAATGCCCTATTCACCGGGGCAGACATCGAAGGGGCTGACTTTACCGACGCACTCCTGAGCATCGAAGCCGAACGGGAACTTTGCAAAATCGCCACAGGAACCAACCCCACCACCGGACGCAATACTCGCGATACGCTATTTTGTCCTTAG
Organism: Spirulinaceae cyanobacterium; assembly: GCA_046541115.1. Lineage (GTDB taxonomy): Bacteria > Cyanobacteriota > Cyanobacteriia > Cyanobacteriales > Spirulinaceae > Jaaginema. Next base: position 1,787 of record JBKHDX010000188.1, read on the forward strand.
TTGGTTGTTGGTTATTGGTTATTAGTTATTGGTTTCCCAAAAACCCTTAATTGCTAATTGGTCATTGGTAATTGGTCATTGTTTATGCGGTGAACGATAAAAAGGCTTTTTCACCACCGTTGCGGGATAGGTTTTGCCGCGAATTTCGATTTCTAAAGATTGACCCACCTTACTTAAGGGTGTAGGAACATAAGCCAGAGCGATCGCTTTCCCTAGAGTGGGCGACATCGTGCCGCTAGTCACTTCTCCGACTTTTTTCCCATTTACGACTACAGGATAGCCGTGGCGGGCAATATAACGCCCTTCCATTTGGATTCCCACCAGCTTACGTTGCACGCCATCTGCTTTTTGTTGAGTGAGAATGTTGCGGCCGATAAAGTCACCCTTGCGGTCGAGATGAACCAACCAACCCAAACCCGCTTCTAAGGGAGTAGTATTTTCCGTGATATCTTGACCATAAAGCGCTAAAGCGGCTTCGAGGCGTAGAGTGTCTCTAGCCCCCAAACCGCAGGGAGTGACATCTGCATCCATCAAGGCTTGCCATAACTCTCGTCCTGGGTCTGGGTCTACCATAATCTCAAAACCATCTTCTCCGGTGTAGCCTGTACGGGCAATAAAGGCCGGATGATTGAGTAAAGTCACGTTAGCGTGGTCAAAAAAGCCTAATTTGCTTAAATCTTCTTGGATAAAGGGTGCGATCGCGCTTTCGGCATGAGGCCCTTGTAGGGCAATTAAAACTTTTTGACTTGATATATCTTCGAGAAAAACCCCAGTATCTTCGGTAAAGGCTTGTAACCAGGCTTTATCCTTGGTTTTTGTGGCGGCATTGACGATCGCGACCGCGTTTTCTTCGTTTTGGTCATCCCTACCCCGATAATAAATAATTAAATCATCAATAATGCCACCGTGACGATTTAATAACACTGTGTATTGCGCTTTTCCGGGCTGTAGCCGCCCTAAATCCGTTGGGACGAGGTTTTGTAAGTCCGCGAGTAATTCCCTGCCTTTGAGGGCAAATTTACCCATGTGGGAGATATCAAACGCCCCCACTGAGGTTCTCACGGCTTCGTGTTCTTGTTTTAAGCCGCTAAACTGAACGGGCATTTCCCAACCTGCGAAGGGCGTAAACCGGGCTTTTCGGGCCGCGATAAGGTCATATAAGGCGGTTTGCTTTAAGGTGGAAGAAGATTCAGGAGTCGCCACGGTGGATTTACAGCTTATCGAGTGGATACTCTCGATCCTACAGCAATGTTGGTGTTAGTAGGGAATAGGCAGCTTTGCAGTAGGTTGGGTAGAACGAAGTGAAACCCAACAACCAACAACCAACAACCAACAACCAACGATCAAGGACTAAAGTGGCAGATACCCTCAAAGCATCACAAGCAGGACTAGCCCTTGTAGATCGGGCAAGAAAACGCAAGGGATGGACAAAAACTCGGACTCCGGCGTGGTGGGATGCTGCTTATACGACCCAGGCGACGCTCAAGCGGTTTTGGCGGGGAATTGCCATCCAAAGGGAGAATTTTATCGCGATTTGCCAAGCGGTGGGAATTGAAGATTGGCAACAGGTGGCGGATTTGCCGGAAATGGAGGCTGAGTCTACAATCGAGGAAAAATCCGTTAAATCGGCTTTTAAATGGCAAGATTGGGGAGAAGCGCCAGAAATACCTCATTTTTATGGTCGTAGCTTAGAGTTACAAAAGTTAGAGCGCTGGATCGTGGGCGATCGCTGTAAGTTGGTGACGCTGTTGGGGATGGGAGGAATTGGTAAAACTTCTCTCTCGGTGACGATCGCAGAACGATTGCAAGATGAATTTGAGGGGTTAATTTGGCGATCGCTCCTCAGTGCGCCTCCTTTAATGAGTTTACTTGCTAGTTTGATTCAATTTCTCTCTCAAGGTCAGCAAACTTTAAAAACTGACAACATTCAGCAAGCTATCACCCAAACTATTGCCTTGATGCAAGAACATCGTTGTCTGATTGTTCTAGACGAAGCCGAAGCGATTTGTGCTGCGTCTGGGGATGCAGATAAACGAACCGCGCAATATTTACCCGGATATGAAGATTATGGCGACTTTTTTCGGAGAATTGGTAGCGATCGCCATCAAAGTTGTGTCCTGATGACCAGTCGCGAAAAACCGGGGGAAGTGGTAGCTTATGAAGGGCAAATGTTACCGGTGCGATCGCTACAACTGCGGGGCTTAGAAGTCCAAGCTGCCATGCAACTCCTCCAAGAGCAAGGCTTTTCTGGGACAGAAAATGAATTGCAAATGCTCATTAACTTTTATAGTGGCAATCCCTTAGCCCTCAAAGCGATCGCGACGATGATCCAAGAAGTATTTAACGGCAATGTGGGGGCATTCTTACATCAAAATACCCTTGTTTTAGGCGATCGCCTCCGCACCCTCTTATCGCAGCAAATTGACCGTCTCAGCGAACTGGAAATGGAGATATTATACTGGCTCGCGATCGCCCACGAACCATTATCCCTCGCTCAACTGCGGGCGGCTTTACTCTTTCCCCCCTCTCAATCAAGCTTATTTGAACTTCTGGCTGCTTTGGAGAGGCGATCGCTTATTGATAAAATTATCAACCCCGAAGCCACCTTATTTACCCTGCAACCCCTGGTGATGAAATACACCGTTGAGAAATTCGTCGAACAATCCCTCCAAGAAATTCAAACCGTCCTCAACACCCAAGACATCAACCAATTTCGCGTCTTCAAAAATCACCGCCTCAACCCGCAAATCCCCGCTACCGGACGTTATCCCCCCGCTCGCATCCTCCAACGACTCAAAACGAACTTACAAATGACTTTACGCTGCGATGAAGCCCAAATCGCTCGTCAACTGCTGCATATTTTACCTCTCCTCCAAAACCAATCTCCCCTCACGGTTGGCTATGTTGCTGCTAATTTGCGAGAACTTCTGATTCTCCTCGGTTGGGATTTTGACCTCAAGGAATGGCAAAATATTCCTTTGATGCCTTGATTTGATTATTGGTCATTGCCCTTCTTGCCATCTTTCACGACTGCCGAGAAGCCCCTTAGATGCGGATAACTGGTCACTGATGACTACTTACCACTTACCCGGCGATCGCACCAAGCTTTAGCCCGTTTAACTGCATCTGAGCGACTGGGAGCATGAGGAACCGCGATCGCGCATCCTGTAGGATAATTAGCCCAAGCTGCATAGGATTCCCCGTCTTCACTGAAGCTGCGGTCGATCTGCACCTCAAAACCGCGATAGTGAAACGAAAGCACGATATGGGGATAATGGGGGTCAAGTACAACCATAAAAGTGATAAATGCTCAATCTTGAGATAATATAACGATTCCTTTCTGGGCTGTGCTGTTTGTGATTAACGAACCGATCTTTTTGCTGTATTTCCCGTGTTTGCCGATGAAACCCCAAGAACAAACCACAATCAAACTCGCTCAATTTTTAAAATGGCAAGGCATTACCATGACCGGAGGACAAGCTAAAATTATGATTCAAGGGGGAGAAGTGTTGGTCAACGGGGAAGTAGAAGTGCGACGGGGCAAAAAATTAGTAACGGGCGATCGCGTTACAGTGGGCGATCGCGACTATACCGTAGAACTAGACCCAGGAACCCTCGGCAATTAACCCAAAGTATTGTAACATTCGTCGATTTGAGAATCGCAAAGATACAATGATTGAGGCATCAATCTCAAGCAGAATTCTATCCCATCCCCTGGTGAGATGAAAGACCATTTGCATTGAGCCACCCCACTTTCCCTTGCTGTATTGTTATTGGGATTGCCGATCTACCCTGAATATTAACTTCCCTATAAGGATATGACCGTACTGCAACTCCTCTTGATCGATGATAATCCTGACGATCGCTTATTGGTGCTACGAGAACTCAGCCGAGAATTTTCTGATTTTCGCACCCAAGAAATTAAAAATGCTCGAGATTTTAACCAAGCCCTAGAAAAAGGCGACTTTAATCTGGTTATTACGGATTATCAACTGTGTTGGACAAATGGCTTAGAAATTCTCCATGCTATCAAAGACCGTTATCCTAATTGTCCGATTATTATGTTCACAGGAACGGGAAGCGAGGAAATTGCCGTTCAAGCGATGAAAGCGGGATTAGATGACTATGTAATCAAGTCTCCCAGTCATTATATTCGCTTGGCAAGTGCTGTACGCTTGGTCTGGGAACGCAGCCAACAACGTTTGGCCTTAGAAGAATCCGAACAACGCTATCGTCGCTTGTTTGAGGGGGTTCCGGTGGGACTGTACCGCGTTAGTGTCGAAGGGGAATTTTTGGACGCAAATCACGCTTTAGTGCAGATGTTGGGGTATGACAGCAAAACTCAACTCCTGGATCAAGCCCGTCTAGAACACCATTTATCTACCGCAGCCCGGGAAAAATGGGAAAGCAAACTCCAAAACCAACAAATGGTCAAAGACTTGGAAACCCAATTAAAACGCCAAGATCAAACCCTCATTTGGGTACGCCATAGCGCCCGTGCCATCGACGATCGCGAGAACCATCAGTTGTTGTATTATGAAGGGGCTATCGAAGATATTACCGCCCAGAAAAAAGCTGAAGCCGAACGCAGTAAACTCCTCAACAGCGAACGGGAAGCTCGGGCTTCTGCCGAATCTGCCAATCGCATCAAAGACGAATTTTTAGCTACCCTTTCCCACGAACTTCGCACTCCCCTCAATGCCATGTTGGGTTGGATGCAGTTATTACGCAACGGCGATTTAGGCATAAAGCAAACCCAACGAGCATTAGAAATTGTCGAACGTAACGCCAAAGCCCAAGCCCAACTGATTGAAGATTTACTCGATGTTTCGCGGATTATTCGGGGTAAAATTACCCTCAAGGCTCATTCTTTACCGTTAAAGAATGCAGTTGGGGCGGCTTTGGATACGGTTTCTTTGGCCGCCGAGGCCAAAAACATCAAAATTATTACCGATTATCAAGATCGGGATAAGCAGGTTTATGGCGATCCCGAACGGTTGCAACAAGTGATCTGGAATTTGTTGGTCAATGCTGTGAAGTTTACCCCTGAAGGGGGAACTGTCACGATTAAATTGCGAGCCGATCGCGAGAATGCTATTCTCAGTATCAGCGATACAGGGGTCGGAATTGACCCAGATATTGTGCCTTATTTGTTCGATCGTTTTCGCCAAGCCGAGGGCAGCAATCGCCGCAAACATGGGGGGTTAGGGTTAGGTTTAGCTATTGTACGGCATTTGGTGGAGTTACACGGCGGCACGATCGCGGCGGCGAGTGGTGGATTGAACAAAGGTTCAACATTTACCCTGACTGTACCCCTTCTCAAAGGGATATCGTTGCAGGATGACACAAATACCGAAGAACCCCTGAATCTTCCCAAAGCTGATATTTTAGCAGGGGTTAAAGTGTTGTTGGTCGAAGATAATCAAGACACCCGCGAGTTTTTGGCTTTAATGCTCGAAGATTATGGCGCGATCGCCACCGTAGCCAGTTCAGCCCGAGAAGCCCTCCAGCTTTACACCGAACAATCCCCGGATATTATTGTCAGCGATATCGGGATGCCCGAAGTCAATGGCTATGACTTAATTCAGATTTTACGCGATCGCAGTCCCAATGGCAAACTTCCCATCCCCGCGATCGCGCTTACCGCCTATGCTCGCCAAGAAGACGTAAATCAAGCTTTAGAAGCTGGATTTGTAGCTCATTTACCCAAACCCATTAATATTACGCAATTTACCTCAACTTTAGTGAAGTTCGCGTTTTCTCACAGAACTTCTGAAGATTCGTTGGGTTAAAGCAAAATACTATTGTTTTTGAGCAAGATAAAAGCCGTAGCTATAATAATCTTTGAACTGCTTGTAAATTTTAATTTCTTTTTGCTCGCTTTCGACAATAGTTTGAGCTAATTCAGAATTTTGATGTTTCTTTAAGAAATCAATAAATCGTTCCTGCAACGGGATGTAATAATTCTCTAGCCAACAATAGGTTGGTAAAATAAAATGAGCCGTTGGCACATAACCATTATTTTCTAAAACTTTAATCTTATTAGATACCGTATCAATTTGAGGATATTCCCTCAGCCAATAATCTTCTATAGCTTGAGGTCGAGAATCAGTCAGCCAGGAAATCTCAGAAACCGCTAAATAACCCCCTGGTTTTAAAAACTTGCGCCAGTTGCTAATACCCCCTTCAAATCCCATATTATAAACAGCCCCTTCCGACCAGATTATATCCAATTCTTCTGATTGAAACGGTAAATCTTCCATCGATGCAACTTGAGTTTTCACCCGATGATTTAATCCTAATATTTTAGCCTGCTGCTCTAACTTTTCTAGGAATTGGGGAAACAAATCAATCGCAATAATCTTGGCATTGGTTTGTTGAGCTAAAGTGATGGTTTGCCCCCCACAACCACAACCGATATCGGCAATTTTAATATTCTCAGATTTATCAATCCCGATTAAATCCAGGGCTTTTTTCGTTTCCTGGGGACTACCGGGCCCTTGTCTTTCGTTATCGAGATGTAAGTCAATAATGAGTTCTATTTCTGTCATTATTCGATGTAAATTAGTAAATCAGAGATTAAACCAATATAACAACTGATTAATCCCAGAATGACAAATGTAATAGGTATTGACTTAGGTGGTACTGCCATTAAACTCGGACGTTTTGATCAAACCGGAAATTGTCTGCAATCTCTCAGCATTCCAACGCCCCAACCCGCTACCCCAGAAGCGGTAATTCATGCTATGGTAGACGCGATCGCGCACCTCAACCGGGATAACCAAGTCGTCGCGGTTGGTATTGGTACACCAGGCCCGGCGGACGCAACCGGACGCATCGCTAAAGTCGCTATTAACCTTGCAGGCTGGCAGGATGTCCCCCTCGCGGCCAAGATAGAAGCCCAAACCAACATCCCCACATTACTTGCCAATGACGCGAATTGTGCGGGCTTGGGGGAAGCCTGGCTAGGGGCAGGTCGCAACTATCGCAACTTTATTTTACTCACTTTGGGGACGGGGGTCGGCGGTGCAATTATCCTCGACAATCAGCTTTTTGTGGGGCATTTAGGGGCAGCCGGAGAGTTAGGACTGATTACCCTCAATCCCGATGGCCCCCCCTGTAATAGCGGTAATAATGGCTCTCTCGAACAGTATTGCTCCATTCGCGGTATTATGCGAGCAACGGGAAAAGACCCGGCAACTTTGGGTCAACTTGCGGCTTCTGGGGATGGGGAAGCTTTGGCATTTTGGCAAGATTACGGACGCACTTTGGCTGCGGGAATTACCAGTTTAATCTATGTTCTCACCCCAGAGGCGATCGCGATCGGGGGTGGCGTGAGTGCGAGTGCAGATTTCTTTTTCCCCACCCTGAAAGCCGAAATTGAGCGTCGCGTTTTGCCGAGTTCTCGCGAAGGTTTACAATTGCTGAAAGCGCAATTGGGCAATAATGCCGGGATGGTTGGGGCGGCAAAATTGGCTTGGGAATTGAGTCAAAACTAAGGCAAAATTACCAATGATTGTAGATTGCAGATTGTAGATTGAGTAAGAACAGTCCCTTTGTTTTTAAGCATTGGTAAATCTACAATCTATCCTCTAAAGTCAACAATTAATCTAATATCTATACCCTTCAATTCACTTGCCCCTATCTTGCAGGGGTCAATCTACAATCTGCCCTCGGCAATCTGCAATCCTAGGATAATTTCAACGCTAAAGTTAACCCGTCTGCAATGGGAAGTAAACTAATTTTGACCC
>JBKHDX010000189.1:0-9495 GCA_046541115.1 Spirulinaceae cyanobacterium
TACTTTTGAGCATCTGAACTTTTTTTGATTTTCTTTCTAGAGGAGGACTTTTGGGGGATAAATGGGGGTGGGGTGGTGAAATCTGTCAGAATGAGTTTTGTATTTTTGGGGATATAGATAAAGTGTCTGTCAACTTTCAATCTGTGATTACAACGTTGAATCAGTTCTGGGGAGATCGCGGCTGTTTAATCGTGCAGCCCTACGACACGGAAAAGGGGGCGGGGACGATGAACCCCCATACTTTTCTAAGGGCAATTGGCCCGGAACCCTGGTCGGTGGCTTATGTAGAACCGTCCCGGCGACCTACCGATGGGCGATATGGCGAGAATCCGAATCGCTTTCAGCACTATTATCAATATCAAGTGTTGATCAAGCCGTCGCCGGATAATATCCAAGAGGTATATCTGGATTCGTTGCGATCGCTAGGGATTCATCCTGAAGACCACGACATTCGGTTTGTAGAAGACAACTGGGAAGCCCCGACCCTAGGTGCCTGGGGTGTCGGTTGGGAAGTTTGGCTTGATGGGATGGAGATTACCCAGTTCACTTACTTCCAGCAATGCGGTGGGATTGATTGTCGTCCGGTATCCATTGAAATTACCTACGGTTTAGAAAGATTGGTGATGTATCTCCAGGATGTCGAAGCGATCGCGAAAATCCAATGGAACGATCGCCTCAATTATGGTGATGTACATCTCCAAGGAGAAATCGAACAATGTACTTATAACTTTGAAGCCTCCGACCCGGATTTACTGTTTAACTTATTCAGTCTGTACGAACAAGAAGCCAAACAACTGATCGATCGCGGTTTGGTGCTGCCGAGTTACGACTATGTATTAAAGTGTTCCCACGCTTTTAACCTTTTGGATGCGCGGGGTGTGATTTCAGTCACGGAACGGACACGTTATATAGGACGGATTCGGAATTTAGCCCGCGAGGTGGCCCAACTCTACCTGCAACAGCGAGAAGCTTTGGGTTTCCCGTTAGTTGCAGCAGCTTCTTAATCGTTTCCTGACAAAACACGAGAAAGTCCAGTTATAACAATTGCAATCTGTTTCCATACATCTATGAAGGCGAACTTTAACGTTTAGCTTTAGATTTTCAATCTATGGGCGGTTGTTATAGTGCTAAGGCTCAAAACCTAGAAATGGTGGGCGATGCCCACCCTACGCAACTCCTAGCTTTTGGATACAGCATAAAAAAGTCAAGCTTAGCCTCCCCGAATCGACTGCGAATTAGGGAAACTAAGAGTATTTCAACCATTGACTAGGAAATGCCATCTTATGGAAAACATCAGAAGTTTACTCGAACCGATCGCGGCTTGGTTTAATCAATTCAATCTTCCCGAACCCATTACCCAATGGGGACATCCGTTGATGATGGGGATTGTCGTGTTTGTGATGGGCAGTTATGTCGGCTATGCGGGCTGGAAAGGTCGTGTTTTAGCCGGGACGGATACAGAAGCGGCGTTAAAAAATAAAGCGGATCATCGCAAACTCGCCCCTTGGATGTTTCTCTTTATTGCTTTAGGTTACACCGGGGGCGTTTTATCTTTAGTGATGCAAGATCGACCGATTTTTGAGAGTTCTCACTTTTGGACGGGTTCGATTGTTATTGCTTTACTGTCGATTAATGGTTTCTTGGCGTTATTTGGCTTTAAACCCGATAAAGCAGTGATGAGAACGATTCATGCTTATGTGGGTAGTATTGCCTTGGCTTTACTCGTCATTCATGCTTTGCTAGGATTAAAATTAGGTCTTTCAATTTAATCTGAGATGAATGGCAAAGGCTGGGCGATCGCGTGTCTGGCGTATATCATCGGGTTGCTATCTACTGGACTGTTTAATCTCTCGACGGTCGCGGTTTCTTGGACTCAGTGGGGCGTTTACAGTTTAGGATGGTGCATTTTCGGAGTTATCGCGGGGGTTATTCTCCCGCGTTTTTGGTGGCGGGGGCCGAGATGGTCGGTTTGGATTGTATCGGGATGTATCGCGGGGTTAGCAATTGCCCATCTTCAGTTACGGATTCCGCAACCAGGGCCGCTGGATGTGAGTTGGTTGGTTCCGCAGTTAGAAGATGCAGGGACAATACGCGGGCAAATTTTAGAAATGCCGCGATTGAATGCGAAACAGAAAGTTAAATTCGTATTAGCGGCGCAAACGGTGAATAATGAGCCTGTTACCGGAAAATTATATGTAACGCTGCCGTTGTTACACGGAACAGGGTTAGCCCCTCGTCAAGAAATTGAAATTATCGGTAATTTATACGAACCCCAGGCCCCGGCGAATCCTGGGGCGTTTGATTTTCGGGCGTATTTGGCGCGTCGGGGGGTGTTTGCGGGAGTGAGTGGCAGTTTAGTACAGGAAGTCACGGAACCACCTTGGGGATGGTGGCAATTACGACAGCGTATTGTGCGATCGCAAGTCAAGGGTTTGGGCAGTCCAACAGGGCAGTTGGTGAGTTCGATGGTGTTGGGACGCAGGGCGGTAGATTTACCGTTGGATATTCAAGACCGCTTTGTGAAGGCAGGGTTAGCGCATACTTTGGCGGCTTCGGGGTTTCATGTGTCGTTGTTGTTGGGCTTGGTATTGACCCTGACGCGGCGTTTAGGGAGTCGATCGCGTCTTGCGACCGGTTTGGGGGTTTTACTGCTTTATATTGGTTTGACGGGGATGCAACCGTCGGTGATGCGGGCGGCGTTGATGGGGGTGGGAGTATTAGTTGCGTTGGTCGCGGAACGAAAAACAAAGCCGTTGGGATTGTTGTTGTTAGTAGCAACAGTTTTGTTGGCGATTGACCCGTTGTGGGTTTGGGATTTGGGGTTTCAGTTGAGTTTTTTGGCGACGCTGGGTTTAATTGTGACGGTGGGGGCGATCGCGAAACGGTTAGATTGGCTACCGCCGACGATTGCGACGTTGATTGCGGTTCCGTTGGCGGCTTCGGTTTGGACGCTACCGTTATTGATTTATAAGTTCAATATGGTGGCAGTGTACAGTTTGGCGATTAATGTTATTGTCACGCCGTTGATTACGTTAATTAGTTTGGGGGGCATGATTGCGAGTGCGATCGCCTTGGTTTTGCCAGATGCAGGCAGCGCGATCGCTTTCCTATTGTATTATCCGGCTCAGGTGTTAATCGCTGTGGTAACGTTTTTTACCGATCTTCCGGCAAGTTCTTGGGCGGTGGGCAAGATTTCAACAATGCAATTATTGTTGATTTATGCGGGGATTTTGGCGGTTTGGCTGATTCCCTGGTTTAAGATGGGGTGGCGTTGGTTGGGGATGGCCGTTGCGATCGCGATTTTGGTAATTACACCTTTGGGATATCAGCAAAGAAACCTGGTACAAGTGACGGTTTTGGCGACGGATACTGAACCTGTAATTGCCATTCAGGATCGGGGGAAGGTGACGCTGATTAATTGCGGGGATGGGGATACGGTGAATTATACGGTGTTGCCGTTTTTGCGATCGCAGGGGGCAAACCAAGTTCATCTCGCGATCGCGGCGCAGAATCCTGTAGATAGTGCTTGGTCGGCTATTTTTGATAATTTAAGGGTAAAAACGTTTTTAACGGCGTTTACGGGAGAAGAATCGCTATTTCTAGGGGAAATTCAGGTGAAATACCAAAGGATCGCCCTTAATCAAACCGCCCAGTTAGGGGATGTTACGGTATCGGCAATCCATCTCGATCCGATAGCGTTACAAATCCAACTGGGCGATCGCTTCTGGATTGTGGCCGATGAGACAACTTTACCGCAACTTCAACAGCAACTCAGCAGCGCTCAAAATTGGACTTGGATTGCAACCAAAGCACCCCAATCTCTCGATATTTTAAGACAATTTCCCATAACTATCGCGATCGCGCCATCTCTACAACCCCAGCAACAAAAACAGATCGAAACTTCCCCGGTTCAAATTTACCTCACCGAAGAGTTAGGAGCGATTCAATGGACACCAGAGACAGGTTTTCAGGCTACGGTTATGGAGGCAGAAGCGGACGCAGGATTATTTTAATTTCGCCCAAAGACTGGTCAACCGCACCCAAAATCATTACTATAGATAAGCGCCCCCTGGAGAGGTGGCAGAGCGGTTGAATGCGGCGGTCTCGAAAACCGCTAAGGTGTCAAAGCCTTCGAGGGTTCGAATCCCTCCCTCTCCGTTTCGATCCAATTACAACTTCCGCAACGCCAGAAATTGAAGAAATAGCCGAAGATATCGACATAGATTTTGTTCAAGAAGACTTACCCAAGCTACTCCAATCAATGACCATTGGGGCTGAACGCATCCGCGATATTATTTTAGCGTTACGCAACTTTTCTTGACTAGACGATTTGAAAGTACAAGTTTATGACATTCATAGTGGCATTAATAGTAATGCCATTGATGCCCTAGAAGAGTATAATCAAACGCGATCGCGAGAAGAAATCAAAAAAAATCCAAGTACCATCACCATTACCACAGCCGTTTGCGAGGGCGATCGCATTGTCATTTCAATTCGCGACAATGGCCCCGGAATCCCAGAGACAATTCGCAATCAAATTTTTGCCCCTTTCTTTAGCACTAAACCCGTCAACAAAGGAACGGGTTTAGGATTATCAATTAGCTATCAAATTGTCGTCGAAAATCATGGCGGAGAGTTACGGTGTGAAGATACACCGCAAGGGGGAACTGAATTTATTATCAAACTTCCCATCACCCAAAAACTAAAGAAAAACAACCTAGAAAAATGCCCAAATGCCAGCTTAAATCAACTATTACTCGGCTTTTGAGGCACAAAGGTTTTATCCTTAGCAACATACTGCCAAGCAATACCATCAGGGTCTAATTCTTGACTCCATTGCGTAAAATCTTTATTCGATTTACGTCGACTAATGGTGTAGTCTTTAACGTTTAAGCGTTTGGCTAAATCAGTTTGGATGAGAGTGGAGATATCAGTAGTAATGTGAGTTTGTGTTGTACTGGGGGTATGGGTTTCTTCTACCGTAGCCGCAGATTCAGTGGGGGAATTCGGGGATTCGAGTTCTCCTTCTTCGAGTTCCCAAACGGGTTCGCTATCGTCAAGAATTGTCCCCAAAGCACTCGCGGTTAGGAAGTAATAAACAGTCCCTTTATCTTGGTAAGTTTTGCGTTGTGCGCCATATTCTTCGGACTTCTTTTCGAGAAAGCGTTGGGCTTGTTTTGCGGTTAAACCCGCCTTTATGGTTAAATCCAACGGTGTGACTTTTCCCTGATTCTCTTTTACTAAAGCATTGAAGTCAGGATTGATTTTTGCGCTCCATTTTTGCCATTGATATTGTTGCCAAACTCGAAATAAGCCAATGAGTACAGCTAATACTAACAGCAGCGGCCAAGCCGTGTACAACACGACCAGCGCAAAAGCAATAGGTAGAATGAGAATCAGAATGCTAGTAGCACCGCGTTCGATTACGTTATCGGACATAGCTTCTGGTTAACGGTGTAAATTTAAGAGAACTGCACAAAACATGGAAGTTGCAAAAACAGCATACAACGAACTTTTGCTCTTTTTGCAGTAATCTACTACTCCATCAGTTTAAGGGGTAGTTGCAAGTCTCGTTAAGTTTAAACGATTAAACATGGCTTGACGAGCTTGCAGAGCGAGGGTATCGTCGAGTTGGCTCAAAGTTATCTCATCTTGGTATTTTTGCATGAGGGCAGTTTGGATCAGCCAATCGGCGATCGCGGGATTTTTGGGCAATAATGGGCCGTGGGCATAAGTGGCGATCGCGTTGTGATAAAACGCCCCTTCTGTGCCATCTTCACCATTGTTACCGTAACCTTTGATGACTTTCCCTAGGGCTTCAGTTTTGCCCAGATAAGTGCGTCCTCCGTGATTCTCAAAGCCAATCACAATAGGGGTTTCTCCAGTTATTGCTTTAAGTTCTGTGGCGAGTTTAGAGGCGGTAATTTCAAACACAACATTACCAATGCAACGCGACGCTTCAACACCGGGATGCTTGCTGACTAAATCCAAAATCCCTAAGCCTTCGATGCGTTTGCCTAACGCGGGTTCGTAATAATGTCCCAGAAGTTGAGGCGATCCGCAAGTGAAAACTCCCGGCATTCCCGCTTCGATTTTTTGGCGCATCATGTCCGCTTTTGCACCCTGCAAGTCCCGCATCACAATCTCTTGCTGGCGGTCTTGTGCGCCGCCACCGACTAAAATATCGATATTCTCAAATGCTGTCGCATCCACTTGGCGATCGAGTTCGATAATATTAACGGCAATGTTGCGCCAAACCGCCCTTTGCTGCAAGCAGATGGCATTGCCGCGATCGCCGTAGGTACTCATGAGTTTAGGATATAGCCAACCAATATTTAATTCCATTTGTTTAGATTGTTAGAACGTTTTTGCGATGGTTTACTGGTTTTTTGTGTCTTGCCGAGCGTTCCCTTGCTACTCGCGCGTTCCCTTGCTACTCGCGCGTTCCCTTGCTACTCGCGCGTTCCCTTGCGCCTTACGGCGGCGCGGGGTCGCTCGTCTTACGGCGGCGCGGGGTCTCGGCGCTTGTTAGTTGTTTGTTTTTGGAAAACATAACAGTTGTTATGCCCGCCATAACACTTGTTATGCATTGAGATAATTTCTCTCCTGCCTAATGCCCAATTCCCAATTCCCCCATGAAAGTCCTAATCATCGTCTCCCATCCCGTACCGTATATCATCCCGCAGTTTCGCTTAATGACGCAGCACAAGCAAGTAGAAATTTGCGTGGCTTATTGCAGTATGAAAGGGGCGCAATCTTACGACGATCCAGAGTTTGGGACGAAGGTGAGTTGGGAAGATGTGCCAATTTTAGAGGGTTATCCTTGGGTTGAATTACACAATCATTCCCCGAAACCCGGATTAGGGAAGTTTTGGGGCTTGATCAATGGGGAATTATGGGAAATGATAACGAGCGATCGCGTTGATGTGGTCAGTGTTTATGCGGGTTATGCTTATGCCAGCTTTTGGATCGCGTTAGTGGCAGCAAAATTAAAGAAAAAGGGCTTTATTTTTGTCACCGATGCCAGTACAGTACAACCAAGGAGCGATCGCGCCCAAACCCTGAAATCTCGCCTCAAACCCTGGCTTTTACCTTGGATTTTTAAACTCGGTGACGCAATTCTAGTTTCTTCTCGTTTGGGACAGGAAATGGTGTGCAGTTTGGGAATGCCGAAAGACAGAGTAATTCTGACTCCTTCAACGGTGGATAATGATTGGTGGTTAGCGCGATCGCAAGAAGTGGATGTAAAAGCCACACGCCATTGCCTGGGTCTGCCAGAAAATGCCTCTGTGTTGCTGTTTTGTGCCAAGCTACAGCCTTGGAAACGACCCCAGGATGTTTTACAAGGTTTTGCCCAAGCAGGGGTTGAGGGGGCTTATTTGGCGTTTGCCGGGGACGGGCCGATGAGAGCAGAATTAGAAACAGAAGCGGAAAAATTAGGGATTCGCGATCGCGTCCTTTTCCTGGGTTTTCGCAATCAATCGGAACTACCCGCAATTTACACCATGGCCGATTTATTTATTTTACCGTCGGAATACGAACCCTTTGGCGTGGTGGTGAATGAAGCCATGTTGTGCGGTTGTCCGGCGATTGTGAGCGATCGCGTGGGGGCGCGATCGGAACTGATTGAAAGCGGTAAAACTGGCTATATCTACCCTTGTGGCGATGTTGCAACGTTAGCCCAGTTGTTACAGTCTGTGTTGAGCGATCGCTCGTTACTTTCTGAACTTAGTATAGCGGCCCGCGATCGCCTCAGCAGTTGGTCCCCTACCGAAAACGTCGCGGCCCAAATTCAGGCAATAAAACTGGCTTACGAGCGAAATAACCGTTAACCCGTGACAAGGGTATGGCAAAATTTGAATACACTGGGGTTATATTAATAGCTCCTATTCTGACAATAGATTTTTTGGCATGACTCAAAAACAAGGTCTCAATCCTAAAATTTCAAGGGGATAAAGAAATACCCGATTCAATATTTTAGGTTCCTCTGGCTTCCCGCAGAGGTACTGATAACTGATAACTGATGACTGATAACTGAAATGACGGCTTCAATCATTCCCCCTCTAGCAACGCAATACGACCCCTTTGCCACCGAAGAAAAGTGGCAAAATGCTTGGCGAGACCAGAACGTTTTTCAAGCTGATCCCAACGCCCCAGGTCAGCCCTACAGCATCGTCATTCCGCCCCCGAATGTCACGGGCAGTCTCCACATGGGTCACGCCTTCAATACCACTTTGATGGATGTTTTGGTGCGTTACAAGCGCATGAGGGGTTACAACACCCTTTGCTTACCCGGAACCGATCATGCCAGTATTGCGGTGCAAACCATTCTCGAAAAGCAACTGAAAGCAGAAGGCAAAACCCGCGATGATATTGGCCGCGAGGAATTTTTAAAGCGGGCTTGGCAATGGAAAGCCGAATCCGGCGGTAAAATTATCAACCAACTCAAACGTTTAGGATTATCTGCTGATTGGTCGCGAGAACGGTTTACCCTGGACGAAGGGTTATCGAAAGCTGTCATTAAAGCCTTTGTCGATCTCTACGAAGCAGGCTTAATTTATCGCGGTAATTACATGGTGAATTGGTGTCCCGCTTCCCAATCGGCGGTTTCGGACATCGAAGCCGAAAACAAAACTGTCCAGGGGCATTTGTGGTACTTCCGTTACCCGTTAACCGAGGGGGAAGGATTTGTGGAAGTGGCAACCACGCGACCAGAAACCATGTTAGGAGATACGGGAGTCGCGGTAAATCCCAACGACGAGCGTTATAAAGATTTAATCGGTAAAACCGTCACCTTACCGATTGTCAACCGCGAAATTCCGATTTTCGCCGATGAATTGGTCGATCCTGAGTTTGGGACGGGTTGCGTAAAAGTCACCCCTGCCCACGACCCCAACGACTTCGATATGGGGCAGCGTCACAACTTGCCGTTTATTAACATTATGAACAAGGACGGCACGTTGAATGAGAACGCAGGGGAATTTGAAGGACAAGACCGCTTCGTGGCGCGTAAAGGGGTGATTGAGCGCTTAGAAGCAGAAGGGGTGCTATTCAAAACCGAAGATTACGAACATTCTGTTCCTTATAGCGATCGCGGCAAAGTCCCCGTTGAACCTCTGCTTTCAACCCAATGGTTTGTCAAAGTCGATTCTTTAGGTAAAAAAGCCTTGGAATGTCTCGACGGCATGAATTCGCCGACTTTTGTGCCTGATAAATGGTCAGAAGTGTATCGAGATTGGCTTGAAAAGCTCAAAGATTGGTGTATTTCCCGGCAGTTGTGGTGGGGACATCAAATTCCGGCTTGGTACGTTGTCAGCGCCACAGCCGGGGAAGTTACTGACGATACGCCCTTTATTGTGGCCAAAGATGAAGCAGAGGCTTGGGAGAAGGCCAAAGCGCAGTTTGGAGAGGAAATCCAACTCGAACGCGACCCGGATGTATTGGATACTTGGTTTTCGTCGGGTTTGTGGCCGTTTTCGACGATGGGTTGGCCGG
>JBKHDX010000190.1:0-9487 GCA_046541115.1 Spirulinaceae cyanobacterium
TAGAGTCTCCCTGTGACGCGAGAATCCCCGACCGTTTACGGCGGGGAGTTGTCAATACAAATCCTACAATACTCAATTCATGGATCGTTCTGTTGCTGATTTACGCCAAAATTACACCAAAGCGGGCTTAGTGAGGGCCGAAATTGCCGCCGATCCTTTTCTACAGTTTGAAACTTGGTTTAACCAAGCGGTAGAAGCCCAATTACCCGAACCTAATGCCATGACCCTAGCTACCGCAACGCCAGAGGGCAAACCAAGCGCTAGAATGGTATTACTCAAGGGCTTTGATTCTCGCGGCTTTGTGTTTTATACCAACTATAACAGCCACAAAGGATACCAGCTAGAAGCCAATCCCCAAGCGGCTTTGGTCTTTTGGTGGGAAGCCTTAGAACGACAAGTCCGCATCGAGGGCAAAGTTACCCCCATCGACCCGACAGAATCCGATGCTTATTTTGCCAGCCGCCCTCACGGTTCGCAACTGGGGGCTTGGGCTTCTCCGCAAAGTCAAGCAGTAGACAGTCGCGAGGCTTTAGAGCAGAATTTACGGGAACTTGAAGATAAATATCGCGATCGCGAAGTTCCTCGTCCTCCCCATTGGGGCGGATTTCGCGTTATTCCCGATCGCATCGAGTTTTGGCAAGGCCGCCCCAATCGCCTCCACGACCGCTTTAATTATTGTCGAAATCAAGCTGGAAATTGGCAAATTGAGCGTTTAGCGCCGTAATTTTAGCCTTTGTTATTAGTTATGACTTACTGTTGACATCCTCTCCCCCCTATAAGTGCGGAGATTCCTCACCACACCGAAACTTACAAATAGGACAACGGTCGCGTTTGGGGGGTTGACGCTTCACAGATTATTGCTGGCCAGGTCGCCCTTTTAGGGCGAGGCTGGTATCCCATTATTTTGGGTCAGTCGTGACAAGTTAAGGCGACAACCCCTTTCCCAAGCTGTGGGTGGATTCACAATTAATTCTCCTCGATCAGTCCGTTCTAGCCTTCACTTTTACCCCTTACAAAAACGAAAAATACAGAATGTGGACGATTTCTACAGAGATTTTTAGGATCGCAGCCAATGTATTAGAAAGTCAAGATACGTCCTTAAAACCTGTAAACTAAAGCTAGTTTTGGTGACGCGATCGCCAACTTAATCAAAAATTATCATTAAACTTGGATTGGAGGTTTAAATCGCAACCTATGAATATTGTTATTTATTTCATCATTGGCTCAGTTGCCGGGGCAGTCACTGTTTCCTGGCTCAATCAAAAAAAGCTAGAAAACCAAGTCCAAGAATTAGAAAATCAAAAACAACAATTGCAGCATCAGCTTGAAGCCAGCCACGAAAAACGGTTACAAGACACGGTAACATCCCTGCAAACTGATTACGATCGCCAAGCAGCTCAGAAAATTGAAGCTGCGAAAAAGGAACAAGAAGCGGCATTTCAAAAGCAACTCGAAGCTGTCCAAGCCGAGCACGACAATCAACTTCAAGAACGCGATCGCACCCTCGAACAACGCATTACAGAACTGCAAAATCAGCATCAACAAGAGTTGCAACAACTCCAACAAAGCTATGAAGCTCAAATCCAAGCCACAACCACTGTATTAGAGCAAGAATACGAAGCGAAACGAAGAGCGCAAGCTGAAGCCGCCGCATCCCCAGTTACCGCACCCGCCGAAGCCCCTCCGGTGACTCCCCTCGAAAAGGTTGAAGTGGTCGAAACCGGAAGCGATCGCGACCTCAGTTTAGCCAATGTCATTAAATCCTGGGGCAAAACTGAATCCGTGGCTTATATCCCCCAATTAGTCCAACAACTCTACTCACCGAGCGATCGCGTCCGGGAAGCCGTGGCCAGGTCTTTGGGTCAAATTGCCCAAGATAAGCCCCCTCGCTTTGAAATCATGCAAACCATTGAATATTTAGGTAGTTTGTGTCACGATTCTAGCCCCGAAGTCCGCAAAGCCGCGATCGCCTCCTTGGGTAAAATCAAATCTGAGAAAGTCATACCCCTGCTACAACAAGGCTTAAGAGACAGCAACAGCGATGTGGTGCAAACTGCCAGCAATGCGATCGCTCGCTACAAATCTTATCGTCAAACGCTTAAACCCAAAACCCTACCCCGCAACGCCAAACCCCTTGATTGACGACGCTCACCCCTGAAAACAGTCCGAGAAGCGCTCTTTAAGAAACCCCCCAGCCCATGACAAACCCTAAGCCATCTCCGAATCGCAAAGCCACAACCTCCCGGACATCGCGGATGCGATCGCGTTACGGTACAGGCTTACAAACCACCAAAGTGCAAACCCCATGGCAACGGTGGTGGAATCGGCGGCGGATTAGCTATGTTATGGCGGCAGGATGGGCGATCGCGGCAGCTTTGACAACGGGCTTAGAAACGCCCCTAGAGCAATGGTTAGAGCGACAAACCCAAAGCCTCTTTTTTCGGTGGCGCGGTACGGTTGCCCCCCCGGAAAATGTCGTCATTGTGGCGATTGACGACTTTTCCCTCAGTCAAGGTCAACTCTACCAAACCAACCCAGAGGAGTTAGAAGCTTTCGCTCCCCTGCAAAGTTGGCCTTGGCAAAGACAAGCCTATGGCACCGCGATCGCGAAAATCCTGGACGCAGGGGCTAAAACCGTAGCGTTACCCTTAGTTTTGGGCAGTCCCAGTAGTTACGGCGAAGCCGACGACCAACAACTCCAACAGGCTATCCAAAAATATGGCGATCGCGTGGTTTTAGGGGCAGTTTACGAAGAAGAACAAAATCGCAGTGGCAACACCTTTCGCTTAGTAGAACCCCATTCTCCCTTCCAAGAAGCCAATCCCCGCATCGGCTTTATTAACTTTCCCCTAGAGGTAGATTCTCGCATTCACCGCTTTGCCAGGGCTTATCCGCAACAATGGCGGGAAAATAACCCCGATCTAGCTCTTATCCTCGAAGATATCCTCAATAAACATCCTTCCTTGCCCCAAGCTACCCTAGAAGTGGCAGGAATCTCTACAGATTCCAGTTCCCAAGGGGATATATTTTTCTACGGGCCGCCAGGAACATTTGAAACCGTTTCCTTTGCCAATGTAATTGAACCGCAAAATTGGGAAAGTGTTTTACAAAATGGCGAATTTTTCCGAGATAAAATTGTTTTGATCGGTTCAACCAGTACGGTTCATAAAGACTTTCACCGCACTGCCATCAGCGAGTCAATGTCTGGGGTAGAAATTCATGCCAACGCGATCGCGTCTTTGTTAGAAAATCGCGTTATGACTGCTGTGTTTCCCCAACCTTGGCAAGAAGGCTTATTTATCGTGGTGTTAGTCATGGCAGGCAGTTGGGGGATCTGTCCCCGCAAAAATTGGCAAGTTGGTGTAGGTATTGCTCTGGGTCTCGCGATCGCTTGGGGGAGTTTCAGCTATGTTATGTTTGTGAGCGATCGCCGCCTTTTGCCCACCGCCATTCCCTGTCTTGCCCTTACCCTCACAGGCTTGTCCTCTGGCACTTTGGGGGCAATTCGCGAACTCTACAACAAACGCCATTTACGCCGCACCTTCAAACATTACGCCTCCTCCCCTATTATCCAAGAAATTATTTCCCAACAAGACGACCTTCAGGATTTACTGCAAGAGCGAGAATATGAAATGCTCGAAATGACCCTAGCTGGTCGTTATCGCGTGGTGGCAAAATTAAGCTCTGGCGGCTTTGGTGAAACCTACATTGCAGAAGATTCCCTGCGTCCCGGTAATCCTCGCTGTGTGGTCAAAAAGTTACAACCCGCCAGCGATAATCCCAAGCATTGGGAACTAGCCGAGCGCTTATTCCTGGCCGAAGCCCAAATTTTAGAGCGCTTGGGCAAACACGACCAAATTCCCCAACTTTTAGCTTATTTTGAGGAAGGAAGCGAGTTTTATCTGGTCGAAGAGCTGATCGTCGGGCGCTCTTTGGGGGATGAATGGCCTGTAGATGTCCCCTTATCTGAGCCGGAAGTTGTGGCATTTTTGCGCGATTTTCTGCCAGTTTTGGTGTTTATTCATTCCCAAGGCGCAATTCACCGGGATATCAAGCCCGATAACATTATTCGCCGCAAAAGCGATAATCAGCTTGTTTTAATTGACTTTGGCGCAGTCAAAGAAATGCAGACCCTCAGTGACGACGACACCGAGAAAACTGTGGCTATTGGGACGCGGGGTTATGCTCCCAAAGAACAAATTGCCGGAAGCCCGCGTTATAACAGTGATATTTACGCCGTCGGAATGCTGGCCGTACATGGCTTGACTTTGTTACACCCGGCGAAGTTAGGCGAAGACATGACAACTGGGGAAATATTATGGCGGGATAAAGCCTTGGTGAGAGAGCCGTTAGGTAGCATTATCGATAAAATGATTCGCACCGATTTTCGCGATCGCTTTCAAAATGCAGAAGCCGTATTAGCTGAATTGCAGCCGTTGATTGATACCCTACCCGCAGAATTTAAAATCGAGTCAACCGAAAGTCGCGATCGCCCCCTAGATGCCACTATACCTTGGATTGACGATACCACTATTGATTCAGATCTAAACGAAGCCACTGCCACCGCTCTAGATGCTCTAGATGTCGATGCGACCCTTGCTACTTCCGACGAAGATGCAGACGAAACCTTGTTGTATCAGCCCCAAGCCCGCGCGATCGCCCCTTCTGAACCCCCAGAGGATGAAGACGAAACCTTGTTGTATCAACCCCAAGCCCGCGCGATCGCACCTCCGGTAAATTCAGACGAGGACGAAGACGAAACCATCGCATTTGAGCCTCAAGCCGATCTAGATGATGACGACGAAACAATAACTTTTTGAAACATTTTCCAATCCGTCACTATTTTTGAAGATGAGTTATTTATGCAAATACGGTGACTAGATCGGCTATTTTTTGCTCAACTCTAGGGAAAAATTTCTCCGTGGAAAAACTCTCAACAAAAAGCTAAAAGCCCTATTCTCAAAGGCGATGACCCTAATTATAAGTTTTACACCATCGCCCTAATTTTAAGCGTCAATTGTAAACTGTAACCAAGGGACTAATTATTAATTGTAAATTGTAAATTATAAATTATTCATTACTCATTCATGCTGACTCAAATCAAAGACCTCGCCGAAAAACTTGCACCGCGTCTGATTGAAATTCGCCGTCACATTCACGCTCATCCCGAATTAAGCGGCCAAGAATATCAAACTGCTGCTTATGTGGCCGGGGTATTATCCTCCTGCGGACTGCACGTTGAAGAAGCAGTCGGCAAAACTGGGGTTGTGGGGGAGTTAGCAGGTAAAAATCAAGATTCTCGCTGCTTGGCTATTCGTACCGATATGGATGCTTTGCCGATTAACGAGCAAACTGACTTAGAATTTGCCTCTCGCAAACCCGGTATCATGCACGCTTGCGGCCATGATGTCCATACGACCCTCGGCTTGGGAACCGCCATGATTTTGTCTCAGTTAGAAAGCGAATTACCAGGAAATATGCGCTTTATCTTTCAACCCGCCGAAGAAATCGCCCAGGGAGCTAGTTGGATGATACGAGACGGGGCCATGCGGGATGTGAGCCATATTTTCGGGGTTCATGTCTTTCCCTCGATTCCGGCGCGATCGCTAGGGATTCGCTATGGTGCGTTAACCGCAGCGGCCGACGATTTAGAGATTTTTATTGAAGGGGAATCCGGACACGGAGCCAGACCGCACCAAGCCATCGACGCGATTTGGATTGCCTCTCAAGTCATTACCACCTTGCAGCAAGCCCTCAGCCGCACCCAGAATCCCCTACACCCGATTGTGTTAACTATTGGGCAAATTAACGGCGGTCGTGCGCCGAATGTTATTGCCGACCAAGTACGGATGGCTGGGACAGTGCGATCGCTCCACCCCGAAACCCACGCCGATTTACCCGCTTGGATTGAAAATATTGTGGCGAAGGTCTGCGAAACCTACGGCGCAAAATATACCGTGAATTATCGTCATGGCGTGCCTTCGGTACAAAACGATCCAGCCCTGAATCAGTTACTCGAAACCGCCGCAAAAGAGGCTTGGGGGAGCGATCGCATCCAAATCTTAGAAGAACCCTCTTTAGGGGCAGAAGACTTCTCCTTGTACCTGCAACACGCCCCTGGGACGATGTTTCGTTTGGGAGTGGGCCAGAGCGATCGCCCTTATTATCCTTTGCACCATCCCTTGTTTGAAATAGACGAAGCCGCCATTGTCACCGGAGTTGTGACCCTCGCTTATGCCAGTTGGTTATATTGGCAGCGTCAGTAGTTTGGGTTATGGGTTGTTGGGTTTCACTGCGTTCTACCCAACCTACTACTACCCACTGCCCACAGCAAAGCTGTGGGCAGTGGGCAGTAGGGGGGAGTTGAATTCTACCCCTCCAAAGAAAGTCAGAAACTTATTCCCTAGAAGGTAGACTCTAGAAAAAGGCTAAAAGCTAGACGCTTATGAGCATTACAGCCTCAAAAAGTAAAATTAACGTTTCAAAGAGAGTCATCAGTTTTTGGGCAATCCGCTAACCAACAACCAACAACCAATTTACAACGAACTCGAATTCAAACTTTCCGCTTCTCCGGAAGTCTGGGGTAAATGGAGACCGCATTCTTGCTTCATGCCGCCAAAACGGGTGTCTCGTTCGTGTTCGTCTTCTTCAAGGTAAGGACGGCTTGAATGCCAATCACCCACCGTCATATAACCTTGGTCGTACAGGGGATGATACGGTAAATCGTGCTTCACGAAATACTCGTACACATCTTTCGAGTTCCAATCTAAAATCGGTAGAATTTTGTAGATTTCCCCTTGTTTTTCCACTGGGCTAAGGGTTTTGCGATGGTCGGTTTGATCCCGTCTGAGTCCTGCTAACCAAGCCGTGGCGTTGAGTTCTTGTAGCGCTCGCTGCATGGGTTCAACCTTGCGGATATAGTCGTAGCGATTCAAGGCTTCTACGTCCTTTTGTTCCCACAACTTACCGTAGAGAGCTTCCATTCGGGCTGGACTCATGGGCGATTGATAAACCTGAATATTGAGGTTGAGGCGTTGAATCAGGTTTTCTGCGAAGCGATAGGTTTCGGGAGGCAAATAGCCTGTATCAATCCAAATTACCGGAATGTCAGGGATAATGCGGGTAACGAGGTGAAGCATTAAGGCTGATTGAATGCCGAAACTGCTACTCATCACTAAACCACTGCCAAAAGTTTCTGCGGCCCATGCGATGATTTGCTCTGCTTCCTGACCTTCTAAGTCTTTTTGCAGTGCGGGTAAGTTGAGTTTGGGGGTGCTGAGTGTTGCGCCTGCCATGAAATCCCAGTGTTGCTTTTTCGTGCTAGTCCGTACAAATCTTATCGTACTGTTTGCCAAAGCTGAAAGTATTAAGAACCGTAACGATTGAGAATTAGCTTTGTTCAGTTATCAACATCTAAGGGGCAGCTTTGCTGTGGGCAATCGGTTTGTAGGGGCGATCTTTTCCCCGCCCAATAACCAATAACCAATAACCAATCAATCCTCGCACAAACGTTTCCGCAATAATCTCTTAGGGAAAGGCTTGTAGGGTCTTTTCGAGGGCGGCGGTTTCAAAGTCGAGTTTGACGGCGGTGTGGAGGTTCGGTTTTACGGTAATGTCGTCGATGGTGTAGACGTTGACGAAGCCGAGTTGTAAGGCTTTGACTTCGGTTTGTCGGGGGATGACTTCGACGTATTTACGCAGATAGCCGAAGCCCAGATGTAGTTCTACGTCGATGCGGTGATAGTTGCCAACGTTAACAAAGCCGAGCATTTTGATGTTGATGCGGGATTGTTCTTTGGTGAGGGTGTCTTGCAAAATGAAGCTGCCTGTGTCGAGGATTTCTTCAATATTGTGGGGATCGCGGAGGTTTTCTTTATATTGTTTTAGGATTTGCAACAGGGCGCGATCGCTGTAGGGATTTAAGGCGATATTGAGGTCGATGCCGAGTTTGTCTTCCCGGACGTTTTGCTTGAGAAAGCCGATCGCCCTAGATTTAAAATTGCTCTCATTGCTTTGTTTTTCTGGCTCTGGGGCGCTAATTTGCATTAAAAGGCGATCGATGCCCAAAATCTGCTTTTGAATCGCCAGAACGACTACAGAGCGCAAGTTAAACCGGAACATCCCTATCGGGTCGAACAACCACCACAACTGCCGTAGCGATCGCGGATAATAATTTTTGAGATGTTTGCCTTGATGCCAAGCGGTTTTGAGGTATTCTTCGTCCCAGTAACGCGATCGCAACTTTTTATAAGGCAAATATAGGGATAATGTGCCTAAATCGAAACTAAGTTTCGGTTTGCGCCGCTTTTCAATAATTAACTCTACTTCATACAACGGTACTAATCGAGTCGGCTGTCCAAAAATACCGATGTGAAAGGTGGTTAAAAACTGCGCGATCGCGTCAATTTGCTTCTCTAAGTAGCCTCGAACCCCATCGACGGCTAAACCATCATCCAGCTTCAAACTAATGCCATAAGCCCGTTCTAACGGCGGCACTTTATCCGGGAGAATGTTACGGCGGATCAGCGCATCCTTGACTTCACCGTTGCGCGATCGCAAACACCCTTGACCATAAGCCTGTAGTTCCGAAATTGCAATCATCACGAAGACATAGCCATACAAAACGGATCGTGACTGGGTTGTTCGAGGTCGTGAACTTCTTGTAATGCCGATTTTAAGTCATTCATCAGCCGTTTGGTTCGTTGTTTAGGGGAATCTTCCATATAATTCGTCGCTTCGAGAGGTTGACCAATATCGACTTTAATATCCGTTCCCCAAGTCGGATAAAAATCGGAATAATGAATACTCACGGGTAAAATTTTAACGGCGGTTTGGTCTTGCAAGCGAGATTGAGCCTCTAACGCAATACTACTCACACCCCGCTTGAGGTCTTGCACCTGACGTTTTTTATAAATATCGCCCTCTGGGAAAATTACCAACATTTCCCCTTGACACAATAGATCGACACTGTGGCGTAATGTGCCAATCGTCGGACGTTGCGGATCGACGGGAAAGCCGCCCAACCGCTTCATAAACCAACCTTGCACGCCCCTATACTCATTCACCGAGATCATAAAATGTAAATCGCGACCGCTCACAATTTTTCCGGTGGTAAACGGCACAACGACCGCATCCCAACGGGCCCGATGAGTCGGCGCAACAATGACAGGCCCTTCTAGGGGGATATTCTCTTGACCTGTGACTTCGAGTTTACCGAAATAAAGCGGTAAGAGAATTCGTTTGCCCACAGGATACAGGATACGAGTTAACCAAGGAGAAATCGAAGAAGAAATGGGTGCGTTAGACATTGTAGGTTTGAGCAGATGAAAGCGATTGAATAACCTCAATGAATTTCAAAACATCAAGGGTGTATTTCCCTTTACCATAAAGGGTTTGACCAAATTTTAGCTCTATCTTAGGGACACTTTGTCGTTTGTCATTGGTTGTTGGTTGTTGGTTGTTGGTTGTTGGTTGTTGGTTGTTGGTT
>JBKHDX010000191.1:0-9462 GCA_046541115.1 Spirulinaceae cyanobacterium
TTAACCTCCTTGGTTTGGTTGTTGGTTGTTGGTTGTTGGTTGTTGGTTGTTGGTTAGCCGATTGCCCAAAACTGATGACTGATAACTGATAACTGATAACTGAAAAATAGCCCCAGATAAGAATCTGAGGCTACTGTTACCCAATTTAAGAAGGAAAGGGTGAGGAGACTTCACCCTAACCGGGATTTAGCCTCAGATTTGGGGACGCAAGGACAATTACGCCGCGTTACCGTCTACAAAATCCGCATCAATCACATCATCATTGCCGGATGTCGGGTTATCGGTAGCCGTTTGGGTGGTATTACCGCCAGCATTGGCATACATGGCGTTACCAATCTGCATCAAGGCTTGTTGGATTTCGTCACTGAGAGACTTCATCGAGTCGAAGTTGTCTTGATTAATCGCCTCGCGGAGTTGAGAAATTAAGCCTTCAACGCGGGTTTTGTCATCTGCCGGAACTTTATCGCCAAAGTCTTGTAACTGTTTTTCGGCTTGATAAGCCAGAGAATCGGCCATGTTTTTGGTGTCGATTTGTTCGCGACGTTGTTTGTCGGCTGAAGCGTTGGTTTCGGCATCTTTGACCATGCGTTCCACTTCGCTTTCATCCAGAGTCGAAGCCCCAGTAATCGTGATGGACTGTTCTTTGCCGGTGGCTTTTTCTTTGGCAGATACCGACAAGATACCATTGGCATCGATGTCATAGGTGACTTCGATTTGGGGGACACCTCGTTGGGCTGCGGGAATGCCATCGAGACGGAATGTACCTAAACTCTTGTTGTCTTTGGCAAATTCTCGTTCCCCTTGCAGAACATGAATTTCGACGTTGGTTTGTCCATCTGCTGCGGTGGAGAAGACCTCAGATTTTTTGGTGGGAATGGTGGTGTTGCGGGGAATAATGGGGGTCATTACGCCGCCGAGGGTTTCCACACCGAGGGAGAGGGGAGTGACATCGAGTAACAAGACATCGCTGACTTCACCGCCTAAGACACCGCCTTGAATGGCTGCCCCGACTGCGACCACTTCATCGGGGTTTACGCCTTGGTTGGGGTCTTTCCCGGTAACTTTTTTCACCATTTCTTTGACTGCGGGGATGCGAGTCGAACCGCCGACTAAGACGACTTCGTGAATGTCGCTGGCGCTGAGTTGAGCATCTTTGAGGGCTTGTTCGACGGGGAGGCGGCAACGGTCTAACAAGTCGCTGCACATTTCCTCAAATTTGGCCCGCGTCAGGGTCATGTCGAGGTGTTGCGGCCCTTCAGCAGTTGCAGTAATGAAGGGGAGGTTAATGGCGGTTTGAGTGGCGCTGGAAAGCTCGATTTTGGCTTTCTCGGCGGCTTCGGTGAGGCGTTGCAGGGCTTGTTTATCTTTGCGTAAATCAAAGCCGTGGCTGGCTTGAAATTCGCTGGCTAACCAATCGACAATTTTCTTGTCGAAGTCGTCACCGCCGAGGTGAGTGTCGCCAGAGGTAGCGAGGACTTCAACCACACCATCGCCTACTTCGAGTAAGGATACGTCGAATGTACCGCCACCAAGGTCAAAGACGAGGATGGTTTCGTTACTCTTTTTATCTAAGCCGTAAGCTAAAGCGGCAGCAGTCGGTTCGTTGATAATCCGCAGAATTTCTAAGCCTGCGATTTTACCTGCGTCTTTGGTGGCTTGGCGTTGGGAGTCGTTGAAGTATGCCGGGACGGTAACCACGGCTTGGGTGACTTTTGTGCCGAGATATTGTCCTGCGTCGTCTGCGAGTTTGCGGAGGACTTGGGCGGAGATTTCTTCGGGGGCAAAGTCTTGTCCGGCTTGAGGACAGGCAATTTTAACGTTGTTGTTGCTGTTTCGTTTGACGGTGTAGGCGACTTCTTTGGTTTCGTTTTCGGTTTCGTCGTATCTACGACCGATAAAGCGTTTGACGGAGTAAAAGGTGTTTTCGGGGTTCATTACCCCTTGGCGTTTGGCGATTTGACCGACGAGGCGATCGCCATTTTTAGCGTAAGCTACTACAGAAGGGGTCGTGCGCGAACCTTCGGCGTTGGCAATCACGACGGGTTGACCGCCTTCTACTACAGATACACAGGAGTTGGTGGTTCCTAAGTCAATTCCAACAATCTTGGACATAATAATTTGAGTGAGTTTCTTCCTTGTTTTACGGTTTGTGATGAGGGGAAAGGGGATGATTGCACATCCCCTAATTTGAAGATGATTAGCTGAGGTTGACTTTCACAACTTTGTTGCGTTCTTCTTCAGCTTTGGGCAGGGTTAAGTTCAAAATGCCGTCGGTATATTCGGCAGAGATTTGGGTGTTTTGAATGCGAACGGGTAAGGGAATGACGCGACGGAAGCGACCATAACGAAATTCGCTTTTCACTGTGCCTTTTTCTTCGGTTTTGGTTTCGGCTTTGCGTTCGCCACTAATAATAACTGCTTCGGCAGTGGCTTGAATGTCTAAGTCTTCCCGTTTCAGACCTGGAACTTCGAGTTTCAGGGTAATTGCTTCGTCATTTTCGTGCAGTTCCACGGCGGGATAAGTAGCGTGATAGCCGTTGGGTCTGTCGAAGTCGGTGATGCTTTCAAATAGTCTATTCATTTCCCGTTGTAAGGAATCGATTTCTTGAAAAGGTTGGAAACGAACAAGTGCCATAATGTTTACCTCTTTTGTTTTTGCTTTACAGTTATCAGAATAACGGAAGAAACTAGGAACAGGAATCCGGTTTTAACGCCATAGCGATTTGGGATTACCGAACTTAATATTTTTATGGCTACGGTTCGGTTGGGTTCGGTTTACCCGATTTTGAATGTTTTGTAGGTTCTCAAACCTTTGGTTGTTGGTGAAAACTGTCGGTTTGATTGGTTTTGGTTGGGTTTTGGGGCTGGAGTGGTGAAGCGAAGCCGGGAATTTAAAATGGCGGGCAATGCCCACCCTACAGAATGTTTTGATATCAAATCTATTTCAATCGTGAAGCTTTAGAACCCCGGTTTTGGGCTTAAATGCTAACCCCAGATTGTCAGTAGATAAGAAACTGGGGTTCTCGAACAGTGATTATATTTGCCGGATATGACTATTAATATTACGCTGATGTTGGGTTTCGTTCCTCAACCCAACCTACGCCTTAAATTGTGGTTTAATGAGGGCTAAACGTAAGCGGCTTGTTTGACGGGAATGGCGATAATAAATTGTGTACCGTCACCCATTTTGGAAAAACATTCTATGGTTCCTTTATGTTTTTCAGTAATAATTTGATGACTAATAGATAAGCCTAATCCTGTACCTTTGCCAACGGCTTTGGTGGTAAAGAAAGGGTCAAAGAGACGATTGATAATGGCTTCCGGAATGCCCCCAGCATTGTCAGCAATTGTAATTTTGATGATATTATTTTCGAGTTCAGTTTTAATGTGAATTATCCCTGGATCAGCTTCACTTTCGCCATAAGTTTTCCATTTTTGACGTTCTTCAATGGCATCAATCGCATTAGCCAAAATATTCATAAAGACTTGATTGAGGGGCCCGGGATAACATTCAACAGGGGGAATGGGACTGTAGTCTTTTATGACTTGGATTTCGGGGTGGTCTGATTTGGCTTTGAGGCGATTACGAAGAATCATCAAGGTGCTTTCAATCCCTTCATGAATATTGGCTTCTTTAAATTCAGTTTCGTCGGTACGAGAAAAGTTCCGCAAAGAGGCGACAATTTGTTTAATGCGGTCGGCTCCAACTTTCATAGAATCGAGGAGTTTGGGTAAGTCTTCGATGACAAAATTTAGGTCGATATCTTCACTAATTTCTTGGATTTCTGGGCTGGGAATGGGGGTATTTTCTTGATATAAGGAAATGAGGTGAAGCAAGTCTTTGATATATTCGCGAGCATGGGTTAGGTTGCCATAAATAAAGTTAACGGGATTGTTGATTTCGTGGGCGACTCCAGCAACGAGTTGACCTAAACTGGAAAGTTTTTCATTTTGAATAAGTTGGGATTGGGTGCGGCGTAATTCGTGCAGAGTATTTTCGAGTTCTTGTGCCTGTTGACGGATGGCCATTTCGGCGTTTTTGCGGTCGGTTATGTCGGTAGAAAGTCCGCAAAGGGCGTAAATTTCGCCATCGGCATCAAATAGGGGAAATTTAATGGAATAGTAGGTGCGTAAGCCTTCGGGTGTTGTAATTTCTTCTTCGATTTGTAAGGATTGGCGTTGGTCGAGAACTTGGTTATCATTGCGACGAATAATATGCGCAATTTCTTGGGGAAATAAGTCGTAGTCGGTTTTACCTAAACAGGAATTGGGTTCGAGGTTAAAGAGGGTTTCAAATTGACGATTGACGACTAGATATTGCCCGGCAATACTTTTAATGTAAATGATGGTGGGGGCGTTTTCTAAGATGGCTTGAAAGCGCATTTGGCTTTCGAGGAGGGCGGCTTCGGCGCGTTTGCGATCGCTAATATCTCGTGCTACATTTGAGAAGAATTCGACTTCTCCGGTTTCAGATTTGTGGGCGATCGCGACTTGGGAAACGGGAATTTCATAACCGTCTCGATGTTGAAAGGCGGTTTCCCCGGTAACAATGCCTTTTTCGATTAAAATCGGCATTTGGGCTTCCATTTGGTCTTGGCGTACAGATTGCCCTAAAATCTCAGGGATAGTGAGCGATGTAATGTCTTCTTTTAACCCAAAACCGAGCATTTCTCGTCCGGCTTTGTTTATATAAGTAAGTTGGCTTTCCGCGTTGGCAGTTGTGACGCAATCGGTGGTAGATTCGATAATAGCGAGGAGGCGATTTTGTTCTTTTTCGGCTTCTTTGCGATCGCGCAAATCCCGTGTAATAGTAGCTAAAGCCAAAGGAACTTGGGTTTCGGGATGCTTGATGATAAAAACATTGTAGTCAACTGGAATCAATTCTTGATTGTCAAAACGGCGAAACCGAATTTCCCCTTGCCACATTCCCTGACTCATGACGGTGGGCAAAACAACATTTTCAATTAAAGGTAAATCTTGGGGGGCAATAAACTTATTTACATGATGTTTTTGGGCGGTTTCAAGGGAGGTCAAACCGCACATTTTTAGCCCGGCTGGATTGATAAACAAAGGATAGCCTTCGAGGGATGCAACCCCGATAAAATCGGAACTGTAGGCAATCAACGCCATCAGCTTTTGTACTTCTAATTCTGCTTCTTTACTGGCGGTAATATCTTTAACCGTGGCATAAATTTTGCTGCGATTTAAAATTGGTGTTGAAGTCCACTGTAACCAACGATACGACCCATCCTTGCAACGATAGCGATTTTCAAAGTTAATATAATTTTGACCTTCGACCAATCCTTGGGCAGCTTCTAAGGTGCTTTGACGGTCATCGGGATGGACAAACTCTAAAAAGGGCTGGGCTTGTAATTCTTTGTTAGAGTAGCCTAATACTTTTTCCCAGGTGGGGTTGAGTAGATGGAAATAGCCGTCAAACCCGGCAATACACATCATATCCGGTGACAACTCAAACACATTGTCCCACGCCGATAAATGCTGCTGACGGGGGCTAGAATGTTCCATTTGAACCATAACCCCTTGTATGCGGTTTTCGTGGTACCAAGGGTGTATTTCGTACTTCACCCAAAAAGGAATCCCCTTAGTTGTTCGCCATTGTTGCGTTTGCGAAGATGTCTGAGTTCCTGTCAAAGCTTCTTGGAAAGCTTGGTGAAAATCTGGCGATATATTGGTGAAAATTTCATTAAAATGCTGATTTTTAAGATTTTCGGCTTTGAGTTGCCAATCTTCTAACCAAGCCTCGCTTGCGGTAAGCCAGCGTCCTTGGGTATCAAAAATCGCGATCGCGACGGGGAGTTGCGCCAAAATAGAAGCAGAAAGCTGCAAGAAATCAGTCATAGCTGTGGGTGGAGAGAGGGACAAAAAGGACTACATTACATAATGCCCATTTTCGGGGTTGATGTTGTCATGGGCGTGATGTCATCTATCTTTAGGTATAGCGAATCGAGTTGAGGATTAATTGGTAAAAATCAACCATTCGGCTCACAATATAAAGAGCAACATTGTCTCAAAATACCTTTATGAGCAATCCTCAAGATATTCGCAAAAACGCTCAAAATTTAGCGCAAGCGGCCCAAAGTAGCGACCTTCCCTATAGTTGGTTTGAAACCTTGTATGCCGAAGCCGCAGGCAATCCAGAGCAAATTCCGTGGGCAAAACTTACGCCTCATCCGGCTTTAATGACTTGGCTCAACAAACAAGAATTTCTGCGACCCGGACAAGCCGCTTTGGTGGTTGCTTGTGGTTTAGGAGATGATGCTGAAGCCTTGGCGGCGAGGGGTTATGCTGTAACTGCATTTGATTATTCCCAAAGTGCGATCGCGTGGTGTAATCAGCGTTTCGAGACTTCCCCGGTTAATTATTATCAAGCCGATTTACTTAGTTTACCGCAATCTTGGCAAAAGGCTTACCCCTTGGTGTGGGAATGCCGTACTATACAGTCTTTACCGTTAGAGATGCGCTTCTCAGCGATAAGGGCGATCGCGAATTTAGTCGCCCCAGGGGGTACGCTATTGGTATTAACCCATCTTCGCCCCGATAACAGCGAAGCCCAAGGGCCTCCCTGGCCGTTGTCTAATGCGGAATTAAGCGAGTTTAAAACCCTTGGCTTGACTGAAGTTTGCCGCACTCCTTATACCGACTCGAAACGCCCTGAAGTCGAGCAAGTTTTGATTGAATTCAATTAACAATGCACAATTAACAACCAACAACCAACAACCAATAACCAATAACCAACAACCAACAACCAACAACCAATTAGGCGATTGTAATCTCATCTGACAGATACACATCTTGAATCAGATGAAATAACTTTACCCCTTCATCAAAGGGACGTTGGAAAGTTTTGCGGCCGGAAATTAAACCACAACCCCCAGCCCGTTTGTTAATGACAGCGGTGCGGACAGCTTTCGCAAAATCATTGTCCCCCGAAGAGCCACCAGAATTAATTAAACCACTGCGGCCCGCGTAACAATTGAGAACTTGATAGCGGGTGAGATCGATGGGATGATTGCTGGTAAGGTCAGAATAGACGCGATCGTCGGTGCGACCGTATTTATTACCTGTGGCTTCTCGGACGGCTTGATAACCGCCGTTACATTCGGGTAACTTTTGCTTGATGATGTCTGCTTCGATGGTTACGCCGAGGTGGTTGGCTTGGCCGGTTAAGTCGGCGGCCAGGTGATAATCTTGGTCTTGTTTAAAGACGCTATTGCGAAGATAACACCAGAGAATGGTTGCCATGCCTAATTCATGGGCCCGAGCAAATGCTTGGCTGACTTCTTGGATTTGACGGCCGGTTTGGGGTGAGCCAAAGTAGATGGTTGCACCCACAGCCGTTGCACCTAAATTCCAAGCTTGTTCGACTTGGGCAAACATGATTTGGTCGTATTCGTTGGGGTAAGTCAGGCTTTCGTTGTGGTTGAGCTTGACGATAAAGGGGATGCGATGGGCGTATTTGCGGGACATCATCCCTAAAACCCCTAATGTTGTAGCAACGCCGTTACAGCCTCCTTCTAAGGCGAGTTTGAGGATGTTTTCGGGGTCGAAGTAGATGGGATTGGGGGCAAAAGAGGCGGCCCCAGAGTGTTCGATACCTTGGTCTACGGGCAGAATGGACAGATAACCTGTATTAGCCAGGCGACCGTGGGAGTATAATTGCTGTAGGCTGCGAAGCACTTGGGGAGAGCGATCGCTGTACATAAAGACTCGCTCGATAAAGTCGGGCCCGGGTAATTGCAATAAGTTAGCGTTGATTTTCCCTTTGTGGTTGAGGAGTGATTCGGCTTCTTTGCCTAATAAGGATTCAACGGATTGTGGTGCGCTGAGAGTTGCTGTCATAAATTGATATCCTATAGTGACCTTCTGCTTTCAATTGTGCGATCGCATCAGGGGACAATAACAGCATCTTGAGTTAGAGATTTGAATGGGTTGGGTTCAAGTTTGTGCTGATTTTTAAAGCGGGAAAGTGTTTTCAATCACGGGTTAAACCTAAAATCTCTTTACAATTTAAACAGGATGAACTCTCTGCTCGGCGGTTTTTGCTTGAGCCTTTTTTGCCCCTAAGACTCATAAACGTTCTAATCTTGCCAATTTTTGTATTTATCTTTGCTGATTTCGTATGAGTTTTACCGATCGCCGTGTTAATTTAAGCCAAGCCTCACTTCCTCTTCATTACACAGCCCAAGGGGAGTTAGTCGAAAAGTTGCTGGCGATCGGGACAGCTCTTTCGAGTACCCACGATTTGAAAGAGCTACTGGATTTAATTTTAACAAAAAGTCGCGAAATTACTTGCAGCGATGCGGGAAGTGTGTATCTCATCGACTCAAAGCCCGAAACGCCCAAGTTAGTCTTTAAAGTCGCTCAAAATGACTCGATTCCCGATGCGTTGTTTCATGAATTTAGCGTCCCGATTACCCCAGAAAGTTTAGCGGGTTATGTGGCGTTGACCGGACGCAGTTTAAACTTAGATGATGCTTATCAGATTGCCCCAGGATTGCCCTACAAGCTCGATCAAAACTTCGATCGGGATTTTAATTATCGCACGCGATCGGTGTTGGTGCTGCCGATGCAGGATGCCGATGGGGAGATTATTGGGGTGTTGCAACTGCTCAATCGTAAAGTGACGGCGGATACAGCACTGATTCCCGAAAATGTGGCTAATTTAACGCAATCTTACTCGGATTGGGAAGAACGGATTGTGCGATCGCTGGCTTCTCAAGCGGCAATTTCCATTGAACGCAATTTACTCCAAAATTCCATTGAGAATTTGTTTGAAGGCTTTGTAACGGCTTCTGTACGGGCGATTGAAAGCCGCGATCCTACCACATCTGGCCATTCCGATCGCGTGGCGGCTTTAACGTTGCGATTGGCACAAGCGGTCAACGATACTCCCACCGGGCCATTGCAAGTATACCAGTTTAGCGATCGCCAACTCCAAGAAATCCGTTACGCTGCCCTGCTACACGATTTTGGCAAACTCAGTGTCCCCGAAGCGATTTTAAACAAGCGCAAAAAGCTCTATCCCCACCAACTCAAAGTCATTCGCCATCGCTTTACTGTGGTACAGCGTACCCTGGAAATGGAATGCGCTCAAGCCAAATACCAATACCTGATCGAACATCCCCACGCCCACAAAACTCACCCTGGCTGTCCTCACTGTGCCAAAATTGAGCAACTCGATTGTCAACTCCAAGACGCGATCGCCTCTCTCAAAGAATACTTGCAACTCATCGAAGCGGTCAATGAACCAATCGCGATCGCTTCAGATTCTAATCGGGCTGACGAAATTAACCAAAAACTCTACAAACTCGCCAGTTATACCTATCGCGACATGGACGGCCAAGTCAAACCCCTACTAACGCCCAAAGAACTCGAACAACTCCAACTGCTGCGGGGCAATTTGACCACGGTTGAACGCTTGGCCATCGAATCCCATGTTAC
>JBKHDX010000192.1:0-9425 GCA_046541115.1 Spirulinaceae cyanobacterium
CTGCCCCTTAGAAACTGATAACTGCATCTACGAGTGCCTTTTCTGATGCCATTGCCAAGCGTGGGCAATAATTTTAGTAACATCAGCAAACTGGGGATTCCAGCCTAAAACTTCCTTGGCTTTGGCCGCACTTCCTACTAACATAGGGGGGTCTCCGGGACGGCGATCGCACTCAATTGCTTTAATTTCTTTTCCCGTGACAGCCCGACTTGCTTCGATAATTTCTTTCACCGAAAAGCCACTGCCATTGCCTAAATTAAAAGCTGCTGTTTCGCCCCCTTTCATTAAATATTCTAAGCCCAAAACATGAGCATCAGCCAAGTCGCTAACGTGGATATAATCGCGAATACAAGTACCGTCAGGAGTGGGATAATCCGTCCCGAAAATAGAAATAGATTCTCGTTTCCCTAACGCCGTTAATAATACCAAAGGAATGAGATGGGTTTCAGGGTTGTGGTCTTCGCCTAAATTACCACTGGGGTCGGCTCCTGCTGCATTAAAATAGCGAAAACGTACCGAACGAAAATCATAAGCCGTATCGAAGTCTTCGAGAATATCCTCCACCATTAACTTCGTTTTACCGTAGGGATTAATCGGCTTTTGGGGTTCGTCTTCCGTAATCGGCACATTTTCGGGAACACCATAAGTCGCACAAGTGGAGGAAAAGACAAAATGCTTAATTCCTGCGGCTAACATAGCTTCAAGCAGCGTCAGCGTCCCCAAGACGTTGTTGCGATAATACTTGTCGGGAGTTTGTACCGATTCCCCTACATAAGCATAAGCGGCAAAGTGCATTACCGCCGCAATGTTATGGTTTGCAAACAAGTCGTCTAAAAGGGCGCGATCGCTCGTATCCCCGACAATTAATTTAACCTTGAGAACTTCCTCGGCAATTTCGCGATGGCCGTAGACCAAGTTATCCAGGACAATCACGCTGTAGCCTGCTTTTTGTAGAGCTAAAACAGCGTGAGAACCGATATAACCTGCTCCCCCCGTTACTAAAACCGTTGGCTTGCTCGATGACACGCTTCAAACTCCTTCTCGTAATCTCTAAAAAATGGTTAAACCCGACACTAGCTTATTTCGCTTTGACCAAATTTCCCAATTTTTTCCGCACTTTCTTGTTATAGACAAAGAAATTGCGTTGAATATCCTCTAATTGCAGCATGGCATCCGCTACTAAACCTGTTGTTCCTGTCGCATCTTTGAGGGCTTTGCGACGAAAGAAAGTCATCGGTTCAGCATAGGTTTTATTAGTTGAAAGCGTCGGTTTTGGCCCAGCCCAGTGAATCACCGTACCATCATTTTCTGATGCGATTGGCCCATCTGCGCCCATGGGGAAACGTTTTTTTACATCTTCTAAAGGAAAATCCTTGACAATATACTGAATATCTGCACTTCCCAAGCGCAATTTACCTTCATCATCTCCCTTGAACATCATGTAGTTAATAAAGCCCATATCGCCATATTTAAAAACGCCGGGCTTTTCGTCTACATAATCTAAGATTTTGACATATTCGTCTAAGTCAAAAACACCGCGTTTCGCGAATAATACCGCCGGACAAACAAAGGGGCGATCGCGCCATTCAAACCCTGCATAATCTTTCTCAAATACAGGTAAATTGAAAAAGTATTCTTGCACCATCTCCTGAGAATAGCCATAACAGGGTTGGTCAATTATGATGTCGTATTCGTCAAAATTGGCGTGTTGCAGGACATTTCCCCATATCGCCGCATCCGAGTCAATAATCAAAAAGCGCTCAAAGGGGCTTTCCCAAAAAGCAATCATGCGGGTGGTTCCCCAACCGAAACTGCGCTTTTTGAGAACCTCATATTTCATGTTGTCGCGATTAATTACTTTGACGTTATACGCCTTTTTCATATCCTCAACATTCAACGGGCCGTCAATCAGCAAACAGATCGGAACATCCCCTAAAAAATAGCGAATGCTGGCGCAAGTCCCCTTAGCCAGTGCATAATCTTGATCGCAACAAATAACGATAATTCCAAAGTCTTCCATGGTTATTTTGATAATTTAAAAATACTGTTGCAGTTGGTCATTTTGCTCGAAAACAAAATTCATCACTTTCTCGCCATGTTTCTCGGTAAAAACTTCTCGCGAGTCCGCATAATTATCGTTACGATTAATCACGCGGGGGTCGTGGGCTGTTTTCTTTTTCACTTCTTCTTTGGAAACTTGCGCCGCCACTTCTTTGAGTTTTTCCGGGTCTAATTCCTGGTCAAAATGAGCAGTTACTTTGGCAAATTCGCTTTCTAAATCTTGGGTCATATTTTCATAACGAAGAATGGTTTTCTTTTCTGTCCATTCTTCCTCAATCAGCCATTTACTCAAATGTTTGCCATACAGCACCGACCATTTTTTGATACATTCAATATCATTCGTATCTTCATTATAAAATTTAAGCTGAGAGTAAATCGTCGGAATGGGATTGCGATATAAATACAATACATTTTTGCGATCGCTTACATCCAAATCTTCATCATGGGTATGGAGTGAGATAAAATCTCGCGACTCCTTAAAATAAAAAATCCGCACCAACGAAGGACGCTCAAAATAAAGCTCCATCAGCAATCGCAGCCAATGACTTCCCGTCCGGGGGAAACTAATAAAAAAGGGAAAATAAGGATCGTCGATATACTGTTGTAATAGCTTTTCATCGCGAATCCGTAGCGATAAATCTTTCACCGAACTGGGGTCAGCCACTAACTGCTGAATCAGTTTTAAAGTTCTACCCATCATCGTCGGATTGTCTCCTTATTGAGAAATTTGAATTGAGAAAAAAACGAAAAATCGTTAAATCTTTGACAGTTTAATCCCATCAGAACGCAAATTTTGCAGGACGCGAAGTTACGTCAAGTGACGCGATCGCACATCCCATCAACGTCTACCCTGTTATATCAAATCCCTGCTATCCCCACCAACAAAATTAATCCCTTTATCACTTCTTAACAAAGCAGCCCCACCACCTTAAAGATTTCTCTCTAAATATACCCACCTTTTCGACGAACAAAAACAATGCTCTTATAATAATGGTCGATTAACCTTCATTGCCTGAAGGGAAACAAGTTGACCCTATGACATTAACTGCCCAAATCGCCGTTTTATTAACCTGTTTCAACCGTAAAGACAAAACAATAGAGTGTTTGCGGTTACTCTTTGCCCAAAACGGCACGAACGACATCACCCTCCAAGTCTATTTGGTAGATGATGGTAGCACCGACGGCACCGCCGCCGCCGTTGCCCAAACTTATCCCCAAGTCAAAGTTCTCACCGGAACCGGTAACCTATTCTGGAATGGGGGAATGCGAATGGCTTGGGATGCAGCCCTCAAGACCGACCCAGATTATTACCTCTGGCTGAATGACGATACCCTGCTGTACCCAGATGCCCTGCAAACCCTCCTCGAAACCGAAGCCCAACTTCGCCAAAAAGGAGAAGACGCAGCCATTGTAGCCGCATCAGTGCAAGACCCCGACACCCAAGAATTAACCTACGGGGGATTGCGACAAAAAGGCCCCCTGTATCCCCCCTTCAAAGCCCAGAAAGTCCCCCCCACCAACGAACCCCAAGCCTGCGATATGATGTGCGGCAACTTCGTCCTCATTCCCCGGACAGTGGTACAAAAAATCGGCAACCTCGACCCCCAACTCACCCACTATGCCGGGGATTGGGATTACGGTTTACGGGCAAGACAAGCAGGCTGTAGCGTTTGGATTGCCCCTGGTTTCCAAGGGACTTGTCCCCGCAACCCCAAACCCAACCCCACCAATACCCCCGACTTACAAAAAGGTCTGCAAAAAATGGCGACTCCCAAGGGACTCGATTTACAAACCGTCACCCTACAACCGATGGCGGAATGGAAACTTTTAATGCAGCGTCACGGCGGTGTTTTGTGGCCGATTTTCTGGCTGCTGCCCTATCGTAAGCTGCTGCTGGAGGGTTTGTTTAAGAAGGGGCAGTAGGTATTAGGCAGTAGGCAGTGGGGGGAGTGAGAAGAGTGGGAGGAGTGGGAAGCCAATTTCCATAACAACTGTTATGTCGAGCATAACAAGTGTTATGTTTTCGACGAATCCCAACAACCAACAACCAACAACCAATAACCAACAACCAACAACAAATGAAAGAAACTCGTATTGCTTGGCTAGTTCCAGCGATTATGCGGGGGGCGTACTGGCAACCTGTTTTGCGGGAATTTATCAAAACCTTTCCGCAGACGGTATTTTACACCAGTCAAGTTTGGCCGGATTTTGACCCGGAGTTGCCTGGGGCTTCGGTGATTCAAGTGATTGGCAAATACCGCTTTGCCAAAACCCAAAAAATTGATACAGGTTACAGTCGCGGCTTTATTTTGACTTCTCCCACGGCGATTTTGCCCGTGTTACGTTACAAGCCCGATGTGGTGTTTGTGAGTAGCTTTTCTTTGTGGACGCTGTTGGCGATTTTATTTAAACCTGTAGGCGGTTGGAAGTTGATTTTAGTCTACGATGGGGGTTCTCCCAATGTGGATTTTCGCGATGATAATTTCCGCATAAACGTCCGTCGCTGGATGGTGAAATCGGTAGACGCTTTTGCCACCAACAGCGAAGCAGGGAAAGAATACCTAATTGATTTAATTGGGGTTCCTCCCGAAAAAATTGAAGCCCGTCCCTATATCGTCCCCGATACAGAAGTTTTACTACAACGGCAAGCAGAGACAACGGCGGCGGAATTAAACGTGAAACGCCCGATTTTCCTCTGTGTGGGCTTGTTAATTCCCCGGAAGGGGGTGAATTACCTTTTAGAAGCTTGCACCCGCTTGAAGCAGCAAGGGATAGAGGATTACACGGTGATTTTTGTCGGGGATGGGGATGAGCGAGAAGCCCTCCAAGCTTATGCGAAAGAGCAAGGCATCGATAACCAGTTGATGTGGACGGGTTGGCTCGAATACAGCCGTTTAGGGGCGTATTTCCAGGCGGCAGATGTGTTTGTGTTCCCTACCCTAGAAGATATTTGGGGAATGGTGATTCCTGAAGCGATGGCGTTTGGGAAGGCGATGCTTTGCTCAAAATGGGCAGGGGCTGTAGAAATGATGGTAGATGGGGAAACGGGTTATGTGATTGACCCTTACGATACCGAGGCTTTAGCCCAGAAAATGAAGCTGTTTATTGAAAATCCAGAGTTAGCCAAAACGATGGGACAGAAATCGCAAGAGTGCGTGGCCGATTATAACCCAGTTACGGCGGCAAAATTCTTGGGCGATCGCGTTCAGTCTGTATTAGACGGTGAAAAATGATGTTTAAGCAGAAAGTTGGGAAAAGTGGGTTCTATCAGGCTTATTTAAAAGTAGCAGGTATTATCTGCGCGATC
This sequence comes from Spirulinaceae cyanobacterium, assembly GCA_046541115.1. Taxonomy (GTDB): domain Bacteria; phylum Cyanobacteriota; class Cyanobacteriia; order Cyanobacteriales; family Spirulinaceae; genus Jaaginema. Next base: position 5,369 of record JBKHDX010000192.1, read on the forward strand.
GCGATTTTAGGTTTTTCGGTTGTGGGGAATTACGGCGTATCCTGGGACGAAAGCTTGGAAATCGGCATGGTTAAAAATAACTTCGATTTAATTACCGAAGGGAAGCCTTTACCCACAGATTTAAAGCATTATGGCGTATTATTTAACCTCAGTGCCGAAGTTGCCTTTCAAGCCACCCAATTTGCCCAACAAGGCTTAGATTACGACCCTTTAGCCGATAGTCGCATTAATGTTAGTAACGAGCAAGACAATTTCCAAGATATAGTCTATCAAAGACTGCGCGATCGCATCGCTGTTAAACATCCTTTCACATTCTTAGTCTCCCTCCTGGCTTATATTTCCGTTGCGGGGTTAGTCGGGATTTTAGTCGGGAAACAATATGCTTGGTTTGCGCCAATTATTATGGCCTTATTTCCGCGCTTTTGGGGTCACAGTTTCTTTAACCCCAAAGACATCCCCTTTGCGGCCATGTTTACCCTGGGAACCCTGGTTAGTGCCTTTTTTGTTAACTATTACCTGCAAAAAGAAGACCGCAAAGAAACCCAATTCGGCTTTAACCAAATTACCCTATATTCAATTCTCTATGGCATCTTAATCGGCTTAGTGACCAGTACCCGCATTGGTGGCTTTTTTCTATTATTTTACTTTGGCTTAACGCACCTAATCTTGCGCTTATTGCAAGATCATTTTCTCGATTATATTCGCCGCTTCTGGAAATTCTATCTCCTCATTGGTTTAGCTTGGGGAATCACCACCACCATTTTTCATCCGGCTTCTTGGTCAAATCCCATTCTTTGGTTTATCGAAACCCTGCAATATTTATCCGCCCATGTACGGGATGCTGGCGACTTTTTCATGGGGCAAAATTGGAGTTCTCAAGACCTCCCCTGGTATTATTTACCCCGTTGGCTAATCATTAGTATTCCCGTCTTTTTCCAAATCTTTTTTTGGATTGGAATTGGCTTTGTTATCGTTAAATTTAAGCGCTTTACTTCCCTACAAAAATCCGCAGTATTGCTAGTTTTGCTACAAATCTTCTTCCTTCCCCTCCTGGCCATTCTGCGGGACTCTACCATTTACGGCGGAATGCGACAATTCCTATTTGTCCTTCCCGGTATTGCCGTGATTACCAGTAGTGCTTTAATCTGGGTTTACCAAGTCCTAAAACCCCAATTTGTGCGCTGGTTTGCTGTGGGTTTAACTGCCGTCATCCTCAGCATTACTGTAACGGATATGATAGCTTTACACCCCTACGAATACAGTTACTTTAATCGCGCTGTCGGGGGAATTGCTCAAGCCGGAAACTACTACGATACTGATTACTGGGGAACCAGTTTAAGTGAAGGGATGAAATGGTTAAACGAAAATGGCGAACCCAACTCAACTGTATTAGTGGGCGGTTCTTTTCATTCAGCCCGAATTTATGCCGACAGCGACAAATTCACCCTTTACGAAATGGAGAATCCCGAACAACAATTAACCGGTAATCCCGATTATTATCTAACCTTACATCGTTGGGAATTGCCCCAAAAATATCCAGAATGCGAGACAATCCACGAAGTACAGCGTCAAGGCATTACCTTAACCAGTGTCAAAAAATGTCCTTAACTCCCCTCTAACGATGAAAATTTTACTCTCTTGTTTTGCTTGCGAACCCGGTCAAGGGTCAGAAGAAGGTGTAGGTTGGAATGTTGCCGTCCAATCGGCACGATTTAATGAAGTTTGGGTGGTAACGCGGGAATTTTGTCGCCCTCCCATTGAAGCCGAACTACAACGCAATCCGAACCCCAAACTTCACTTTATTTTCGTCGAACCTTTCAACTGGCAAGAAAATTTCAAAGGCAGACAAGGGGGCTTACAACTTCATTATTATATGTGGCAAGTTCTGGCGTATCGCGCCGCCAAGAAAGTGCATCAAAAAGTTAAATTTGATGTCGCCCGTCATGTCACTTATGTTAAGTTTTGGTCGCCTAGTTTAATCTGCTTACTCCCTGTTCCCTTTATCTGGGGGCCGATTGGGGGAGGAGAAGCCGCCCCGAAACCCTTTTGGCGAGATTTTAGCTTTAAAGCCAAACTTTACGAAAGCGCCCGCGATATTGCTCAACGCATCGGGGCCGCAGACCCATTTACGCGCATTACCGCCAAAAAAAGCGTATATACTCCCGTCACCACCGAAGACACCGCTAAACGAGTGCGTCCCATGGGGGCGAAAAATATCGAGATTTACGGCGAAGCAGGGCTATCAACGGCTAGAATCAACCAACTCGCCCAATATCCCCTCCCAGACACCGAACCCATCCGTTTTATTAGTTTGGGGCGGTTGCTGCATTGGAAAGGCTATCATCTGTCTGTGCGGGCGTTTGCGGCAGCGAATTTACCCAATGCTGAATATTGGTTGTTAGGAGACGGGCCGTATCGGGAACAGTTAGAACAAATCGCCCGCGAATCTGGTTTGGGAGACAAAATCAAGTTTTGGGGGCGCATCCCCCGGGAAGATACCCTGAAAAAATTGGGTCAATCTCACATTTTGGTGCATCCGAGTTTACACGATTCGGGGGGGTGGACTTGTTTAGAAGGCATGGCTGCGGGACGACCGATTTTGTGTTTAGCTTTAGGGGGTCCCGATACCCAAGTCACCGAAGAAACGGGAATTAAAATTCCTGCCCACAATCCCGACCAAGTGGTGCAAGATATGGCCGCGGCCATGAATCGCTTGGCTACTGACGGGGAATTACGTCAGCGTTTGGGACAGGGGGGGCGCGATCGCGTGCGAACTGTTTATGATTGGGATAAGAAGGGGGAATTTTTCGCGCAATTGTACGAAAAAGTAAGCCAAGGCTCAAAAGTCTAAGTTTTTGTTCGTCATCATTTGATTTACACCTTATTACTCTTTAATTTCCATGACTGTAGCAATTATCACTGGTTCTGCTGGCTTAATTGGTTCGGAAGCGTCTAAATTCTTCGCCGGACAAGGCATGGATGTGGTGGGTATCGACAACGATATGCGTCGCGTCTTTTTCGGAGATGATGCCTCCACTACTTGGAATCGTCAACGCCTCGAAAAAGAACTTGGCGGCAAATATACCCACTGCGAAATCGATATCCGCGACCAAGAAGCCATTTCCCAACTCTTTCAAAAATACGGCAAAGACATCTCCCTCATTATCCATACCGCCGCCCAACCCTCCCACGATTGGGCAGCCCGCGACCCCCACATGGACTTCAGCGTTAACGCCAACGGGACACTAAACCTCCTTGAAGCGACTCGTCAACACGCCATTGAAGCCCCCTTTATCTTCACCTCCACCAACAAAGTTTACGGCGACACCCCCAACCGCCTCCCCTTGATGGAAAAAGAAACCCGTTGGGAAATCGACCCCAATCACACCTACGTTGGCGGCATTCGCGAAGATATGTCCATCGACCAAACCACCCACAGCTTATTCGGTGCGTCGAAAGTGGCCGCAGATGTATTGGTGCAAGAATACGGTCGCTATTTCGACATGAAAACCGCTTGTTTCCGAGGGGGATGTCTCACCGGGCCAAATCACTCTGGGACGCAGTTACACGGCTTTTTAGCTTATTTAATGAAGTGTGCGGCGACGGGCAAATCTTACACGGTTTTTGGCTACAAAGGTAAACAAGTCCGCGACAATATCCACAGCGCCGATTTAATTAACATTTTCTACGAGTTTTATAAAGCCCCCCGCGTGGCCGAAGTTTACAACGCTGGCGGCGGTCGTCACAGCAATTGTTCGATGTTAGAAGCCATCCAAATATGCGAAGAAATCACCGGGAAAACCATGAATTACACTTACTCGGAAACCAATCGTATCGGAGATCATATTTGGTGGATTAGCGATAACGGACGTTTTCAGGAACATTATCCCAATTGGAAAATGAAGTACAATGTGCGCCAAATTTTAGAGGAGATTTACGAGTTTAATAAAGAGCGTTGGGCTAAAGAAGCCGCGTAATTTTCATGTAGGGTGGGCATTGCCCACCAATTACCAATTACCAATTACCAATTACCAATTACCAATTACCAATTACCAAT
>JBKHDX010000193.1:0-9305 GCA_046541115.1 Spirulinaceae cyanobacterium
AGGTGCGCTTTGAGGTGGTTCCAGAGACGATCGCAAATGCGGTAAATCAAATTGATGATACAGCCTTGTTGAAAAGTCTACATCGACAAGCAATTACGATCGCGAGTTTGGAGGAGTTTCAGACTTTGTTACCGTCGCCAGATAATCTCAAGCTAGAGAATTGCTGATAAAGCCCTGATAAGACGCTCATTTTCGGCTTCGGTGCGGACGGCGATGCGGAAATAACGATCGCGCAATTCGGGAAAACTCAGACAATCGCGAATCAGAATCCGATCGCGCTCTAAAAGTTGGCGCTGTAACTCGACACAAGAGGTTTGAGATTCCACCAGAAGGAAGTTTGCTGCCCCAGGAAAGGGGGTTAAACCGGGAATTTGAGTCAGAGCGTTAAACAAATGAGATCGCGCTGTTTTGAGCCATTTGCGGGTGCGCTGTTGAAACTCGGTATCGTCGAGGATGGCTTGGGCGGCGAGGTCGGCTAAGGTGTTGACAGACCAAGGATCGCGCCATTCTTGCCAGCGCTGTAGACGGGAGGGGTGGGCGATCGCGTATCCCAAACGCAACCCCGGCAAGCTGTAAAATTTGGTGAGCGATCGCAAGATCGCCAGGTTTTCGCGTTCGGATACCATCCCCCCCAAACTTTCGTCTTCATCGTCCCCCAAAAAGTCCATAAAGGCTTCGTCAATGACAATTAGGGCAAATTTATCCAAAAGGGGCGTTAACTCGGCTTTTGTCCAGAGTTTGCCCGTGGGGTTGTGGGGATTGTTCAGCAATAAGCTACTTTGTGGCGGAATATCGAGAAAGCGCGGTAACTCCCACTGAGGCGGCGCGAGGGGTTGGGGAATAATCGTCCCGTTAAAGGTGTTGAGGGCGCGAGTGTAGTCCTTAAACGCCGGGACACAGAGATAAGTGGCGGCAGATTGCGCTAAGTCGCGACCGATCCAGGTGAGCAGTTCTGCGGCCCCGTTTCCCGGTAATATCCATTCAGCGTCAATATTATGGGCTTGGGCTAGGCGATCGCGCAATTGGGTGTAGTTAGGGTCGGGATAGTGGGTTAAGGCTTCAATTCCGGCGGTGAGGGCGGCTTTGGCGCTGTCGGGGGGCCCGAGGGGATTGATACTGGCCGAGAAGTCTAAAATGCGATCGGGAGAACACTTAGCCAGGGCTGCGGCCCAGACTAAGTTTCCTCCATGCTGGGGTCGTTTCATCAGCATGAATTAAGCTGATGCTACGGTGCAACCTTTTCTTTAAAGAGTTTCCCGGCGGAAAATGCAGGGACTCTAGTGGCTTTGATTACCATTTTGTCTCCGGTTTTGGGGTTGCGACCTTCACGGGCTGCGCGATCGCGACGTTCAAAGCTACCAAATCCAACCAGGGTGACTTTCTCCCCTTCGGATACAGCCTCGACAATGGCTTCTAAGGTAGCCGTTAAGACCGCATCGGCTTGTTTTTTAGTCACGTCTGCTTTTTCAGCAACTTTATCGACTAAATCTCCCTTATTCATGCAAAATCTCCTTCTTTCATCAATGTTCGCAGTGTATCATCTGCAATCGTGTCCCTTTGACTGGTTCATAGCATTCGTCAGCTAATGTTTTCTGAGAAAAATTAAAAACAAAACGCTGAGATTGGCTTAGGCTCAAAGTTTCACGCTCATCATTCTAAGGGCAAATTGTCCTTTGTGGATCGTCTGAAACCTTAATTTCTTGTAATTTATTCTTAATTTTTAGAAAGATCGCGAAAATTGCCTTAAAAAAAGAGGGCGCGATCGCCCCCTTGTTTTCAATATGACACGGATGTTTTAACGGCGGCGCGGTACCTGAATCCCTTGCTGTTGCAGGATTTGACCCGCATCCTGACCGGGCGTGTAGTTGTAACCCCAATCCCCAAAACGGGCAGTATCGTCTAAAATCTGCGGCGTGACTAAGACAATGATTTCTTGGCGTTGACTATCGCGGTTTGTGCTGCGGAACAATGCCCCTAATAACGGAATATCGCCCAAAATCGGCACTTTACTTACCGTAGTCCGATCTGTTTCTTGGATAATCCCAGCTAAAATCAGCGTTTGACCATCTCGCATCCGAATCAAACCAGAGCTAACTTCGCGAATGTTGAGTAGAGAAATAACATTCTGCCCAAATCCTAAATCTAAAACTTCTTGTTCGCCAATAGCTGCAACCCTGGGACTCACAGAAAGAGTGATAAAACCATTATCATCGATGCGTTCGATTGCAACGGTTAAACTTAAACCCGCTTCTCCAATTTCAGCTTGTGCGTCAATCTGGGAAAGCCCATCACCAGTGGTAATGGTACGCTCGACATTCGTAATAACTTCTTGAACTAATCGAACAGTGGCTTCTTGGCCTTCTTGTACCACCAGAGTGGGATCGGTCAAGATTTTAGCATTACCGCTAGTGACTTGCGCTTGCAACGATGCTAAAAAGCGACGCGGGAATTGAAGTAAGTTAGGTATTGCTTGAGAAGCTGTTCCTAATGTCCCTTGTTCAATTGAAAACTCTCCATCTGAAGAAATTGTAATAACATTATTTTCTGCAAGTTCTCTTGCCGTCACACCAGTAGCAAAGGGATCGTCAGAAATACTTATAACTTCGCGGGGAAACAGCCCAGTACCTCGTGGTGTACCCGTAAGATTTCCTCTTTGGTTATCAAGAATTACAGTCCCTGGTGTTGTTCCGGGTACTGCAACAGGATTATCAAAGTCTAAGAAAGTTTGAGAACCAGCGAAAGGATTGTCAAATACAGGTCTTCCTGTAGCACTGGTGGTTAGATCGTCCGTCGAAGGGGGTCGGAAGTCGCCATAGTTGACTGTTGCTTGACCACCGTCAACCCCAAAGAAACTATCAGCAATACCAAAGGAAAAACTGGTATTAAAGTTATCTTGGTTGAGTAAGTTCACATCAACGACTTTGACGTTAATGGCAACTTGTCGAACTCGGACATCTAGTTGGCTTAGAAATGCTGTGGCAATTTCTAGCTGACGCGGTTCTCCAACCATTGTTAAAGTATTGGTACGCGGGTCGGTTGATACTGCTAAACCCGAAAGTAATAAAGAAAGCGAACCTCCTGTCCCCTCTACATCGGCTGTTAAGGAGCGAATTGCCGGGGGGTCTAGTTCAACTCGGACAACCCGTTGTGTTTCCGGGTCGATAATTTCAGTTTCGGTTTGTTCCAAAAGCTGAACTGATGCGCCCTGAGTCGCCAAAAAACTGGCAGCACTTCCAGCATCAACTTGGTTAAGGCGGTAACTACGAGCGAGTAAGTTACGAGCGCCTAATGGTAAAGAAGGACTCACAACAATGGTGCGTCCGCGACGATTGGCTTGTAAGCCGGACACCAAAAGGACGTAGTTAAAGGCATCTTGGACAGATTCGTTTTCTAAATCCAAGGAAACCATTTCTGAAATTGCTGCTGCGCCTTCTCCGCCTTCTCCGCCTTCTCCGCCTGCTGCTTCACCTGTATAAACAACATTTAACCCCGCAGAACGAGCCAAAAAGCTTAAAACTTCGCGAACCGGAGCATCTTTGAGGATGAGGCTATCAACGCGGGCCGCAGTACCGAGATCGATTAATGTAGGCGCACTATCAATGGTTGAAATGGTAATATCCCCCACAGGCGGCGCAACAGCGCGAGGTAGAAACGGCGGTGCAGGGGCGACAGGTTGCACTTGGGGGGTGACTCCCGACGGCATACCGTTAATGTCTACCTGGGCGTTGGGGATAACGACATTGGAGTTAGGATTTGGGTTAACGGGGTTGCCGTCGATGGTGATTTGAGGATTGGGAACCAAAACATCGGAGTTGGGGTTTGCGGGAATGCGCCCCGGGTTGGTTTGTTGGGGGTTGGTGTTAAAGGTGGGAGCAGTTTGATTTTGGGCCAACCCTTCAGTTTCAAGGGTCGTGGTGTCGAAATGGAAAGGATTGTCCGCAGTGGCTTCAACATCAGCCCCATGGCCGAAGGAAGTTTGAGGGGGTTGGGTGGCGGTTTCGGCAACCGATGCGATCGCCCCTTCGGCCAGCTTTTCAGCTAAATTCAGGGAGTCTGGATCGTTTTCGCCCCTTATGGCAGATTTTTGGCTGATTTCAACCTTATCTTTATTCTTAGCTTCCGCCATGGCTTCGGCCAGGGGGTTCGCTTGCACCGGTAACGCTGTTAATAACAACGCTGGCGCAACCATCCAAAGTTTTAGCTGATGTTGATGCTGATTCACTGCTGTTTCACTCCTCATTCCAATCCTCAGTTGTTTCAATCCTCATTTGACCCAATGCCACCTGATGCTGTCATTGTTGACGCTCTATTCGGTCTTGTCAAGCGGGTGTTACGAGCCTTAACTCTCAGGGGCAAAATAAGCCAAGGTTTCCTGGTCTGCTTGTTAGTTTTCCGGCAATTTCGAGGACTTTTTCCCTCGATACCTTCACCCTTATTGGGCGGGGGGCTGTTCTCCTTCTGCCGGAGCTTCTGCGGCTGCTGCTTCTGCTTGTTCGGCTAATTCTCCTTCTGAGAGGGGGACTAAGGTTTTTAAGGTAAAAGTCGTGAGTAGTGGGGGTTGTGAGGGTTGAATGACGCGATTGTTGGCGCGATCGTAAACTGGTTCGGGCCGCTCTTGTTGATCGATTTGCGTTTCAAAGTCCTGAATTGCGACTAAGGTTTGTAAACTCTCAATCCCTCGCAAAATGGACAAGGTTTGCGAAAAATTACCTTGCAACTGGACATTAAAGGATTGCGTTTTTAGTTTGCCTTGTACCCCTTCTCCCCAAGTTGTGTCTTGAACGATTTGCAGTTCCCCTGGATAAGACCCTTCAGCTTCGCCAGCTTGGGGGTCAAAGTTCACCAGTTGACCTTCGCGACCTTCGACTTGGCTGTTGATGTCAAGTAATAGGGTATTGAGTTGGTCTTCGGTACTGAATAGCCCCAAAATTTCCTGTTGGTTGCTTTGAGTTTGGGCGAGTTCGGTGCGAAGTTGACCAATTTGGGCTTTAAGTTGTTCTTGTTGAATGATTTGGGCTTCGGTATCATCCACTTGGGCTTCGAGGGCGGTTAGTCCTTCCATGGCAGGCCGCACCACATACCATCCCAAAGCGGCTGCACCCACCACCCCTGCCACCGCACAGGCAATACCCCCCGCTATGGGGGTGACAGTAATGCCGAAAACCGTTGGATAGGCGGATTCTTCTTTCTGTTCCTCTTCAAAAGGTAAATCGTCAGCAAAAGTCATTGGGTGGTACCTCCTTCTTGTTGAAAGTTGCGAGCCGCTCTCACCCGTTCGGCTAAACCAAAAGCACCTTTGCGTTCGAGAACGCTGAGGAGTTCATCTTCAGGAACATCTGCGAGTTGGGCCCGAATTGTATAGTCCACAACCTGGGGCATGGTTACGCCTTGGGGGGGGTTGGGATAGTCAACCAAACCAGTTTCTACCAAGTAGGTTCTCTGATTGTCGAAGAATTCCGAGTCTTTGAGGGTTAATAGGAAGTCGTTGATTTGGTTGTAGGAAAGGGCAAAGCCCTGAATTTCCATCGTCGGTGGGGGAGCCATAACGACTTCTCCTTCCGGGGGGGGTGTGGCTTGTTGCTGTTCGTTATCTACTTGCTCAAAGCTTTCGATGGTGGTGCCTTCGGGGACGCGATCGCGCACATCTTGTAAAATGGCTGACCAAGAGCGAACCTCTGAAAAGACGTTAACCAAAGCATTGGTTTGGGTCCGAGCCAGTTCAATTTCTTGTTGTAACTGTTGTACCTCGGCGGTTTCGGCTTGTAGGGTACTGAGTTGAGCCGATTTATTGTTTAATTCGTCTTGGACTTGGCTAGTGCGCCAATTCACCCACAGCCAAAATCCCCCGACCAAGCCCGGAATCACTAACATCGCGGCCAAGCCGGCAAACAACGGCACCATCGCCGAAGCGGGCAAACTGGCCTTTTTTTTCGGGGTTGGAGCCGCAATCTGCTCGGCCCGATCTTTAAGAAAATTAATATCTAATCCATACATAAGCTCTACATCTCCCGCATTCCCAGTCCTAATACAACGCCTAATCCCGGTCGTTTGACCATCGGGATTTCTTCTTCAGTTTCTAGCGATAACGCGGCCACCGGATCGACTTGAGAAGTGGGTAAACTCAAACGATTGGTAAAAAATTCATCCAGTTGGCCAATTCCCCCCCCAGGCCCGGCTAAAAGCAGTTGGGCGACTTCGAGATCGACACTTTGATTTAAGTAAAAATCAATCGAACGTCGCAGTTCGTCAGCCAGTTCTCCTAACACCCGTAATAAGGCCGCCATGCCTGGATTAATGCCCGTTGCACCCGTGCGTAAACCATCGGCGGGGGTGTTGGGAATGGTCATTCCCTGCAACATTTCGGTATCTCGTTTGGTCGGTAAGTTCATGGCTCTAGAGAGCGCACTTTGCAGTTGAAACGTTCCGATGGGAACAGTTCGTGAAAACTGCGGCACTCCATCTACGATAATAGCAATTTCGGTACTTTCAAATTCGATGTCTACTAAAACTGCGGCTTCTTGAGAACCAAATTGGCGCAATTGTTCGCGAATTGTGCGAATTAAGGCGAAACTATTAATTTCTAAAATGTCTACTTCTAGCCCCGCTTGCATGAAAGTTTCAACGTAAACATCGGTGACTTCGCGACGGGTGGCGACTAATAGAACTTGGGTTTTTTCGATGCCATCTTCGTCTTGAAATAAGCCGAGTTGTTGATAATCTAAATCGACTTCATCGCGAGGATACGGTAAATAAAGTCCCGCTTCGTGTTCTTTGACCATTTGGTCGAGTTCTTGGGGAGTGAGTTCGGCGGGAATGGGAATAATGCGAATAATGGAATCTCGCATGGGTACCCCGGTGGCAATGCGAGTGGCTTTGATATTGTTTTTGTCGAGGGTGTCGCGAATGAGTTCGGCTAAGGCTGGAGAATCGACGATTTGACCTTCTTCAAAAATGCCTTCTGGCACTTCTTCGGTGATGTAGCTGTCGAGTTTGTAGATTTGCCCCTGACGGCGCAACTGAGCGATATTAAGGCGCTCTGGGGCAATCTCAATGCCAATGCCTTTGCTTTTTTTCGCAAATAAATTTTTTAGCGGACTTAACATATTTTTTTGTCGATGTCAAGAAAAATAAAAGTTAGCACCGATGCAGCTTGCGGCTATCTTTTTGATGCTACCCACTTTAGCTCAGATTTTTCTTTTTCGATGGTTATGGCTGCGAGCAGAATTGCAAAAACTTTTAATTCTAGCAGCAACCGAAGTAGAGAAACTGGGGTTGACAGGGGGATGAGATGGTGATTGGGGGCGCAATTGGACATTTCTAGGCTCAATTCTGGGCAAAGGTCTACCCAAGACAATATACCCCTAAAGTTTGAGAAAAAATCCGGTAAATTCCCCCTTAAGGGCGATTAAATCCGCGATCGCCTTGAGTAGTCTGAAAGACAGCAGAAGGCGATAGGCTGCCGCTTGGACCTTCGATTTTCCATCGGAAAACCCTGGGAATCAAACTGCGGCGATCGCCTCTAAGTTTTTATTGAGGTTAAACACTCCATGATTGATACAACTTATTTATTAATTTCTGTATTAGCAATTTCTACTGTGGCGGCTATTGGCATAGGGTTAAAGGGACGCGATCGCACTCAACAAGGCGCGATCGTTTTGATTAGCGCAGCGATGTTGCTGTTCCTCCACGCTCAACCCGCGCAAGCGGCCATGGCCACCAACGAAGCCACCACCAGCCCCGGTCAAGCGGAATTTGAAGAAAAATCCCTGAAACTTAATCCGGGTGGCCGTCATTACAGTGGTTTGGAATATGTTAAAGAAACAGATTCCGGTCAAATGGCTTATAGCGATACCAAAATCGAACGGGAAATCAAAAGCATTGATGACCGCTTAACCGCAGGCGTTGTCAACGGTTCTGTAATCGTCTCTGGTCGCGTCGCGAATAAAGAAACCGCTAAAGATGTGGTTGAGAAAGTCAAAGCCATTCCTGGCGTTCACGAAGTCACCTTTGACCTCGGTTTGAGCGAAGGCAAATATGACGAATAATTGTTAACTAAAAAAGAAAAGCCCCCCGTCAAATTCAAGAGATGATGACGGGGGGCTTTTGGGGTGTGGCTAAATTGTAAATTTCCGTTTGTTCAAGTTTTTACCAACAAGATTTAAGCCGCAGAATGATTGCTGATATAGTTTTCTAAAAAGGCTTGCATTTTAGGATTTGTTTCTACAGGAATGCCCAGATTTTCTCCTTTTTCCAAAGCCATTTCGATGCTGAGATCGTTGCGTGTCGCATCGTGCATTAAGGCAAAAAGTCCCGATCGCAGCCCGCTTTTACAATGAGATAAAATTGGTTTGGGTAAGCGATCGATTTTAGCCAAAACTTCATCGGCAAGATTGTCATCTAGGGCATTAGGTTTTACGGGAATATTGGCATATTCTAAACCCGCAGCTTCGGCTTGTTCGGCTTCATTGGCTAAATAACCTTCTTCTTGGGAATCGCGCAGATTTAAAATGGACTTAAATCCTGCTGCTGCGGCTTTTTGGATTTGTTCGGGACTGAGTTGGCAATCCGCCACAGCCATTTCATTGTTAATTGTTTTAATATTGTCCATAGTCGTTCGATCTCAATAAGTTTTAAGGGTAAAATGCCCTAGCCTCTTTTTAACTTAAAATTTTCCCGATTTTCAGCTTCTTGGGAACGAAACGGCTCAAAAAGAAATATGCCTTAATGTAGAGAAAAACCGCAGGCGGTCAAGGTAGTGTATTTATCTTTCAAATCTTCAATTTTTTGCTGAAACGGGGTTGTGCGGCGAAATTCAGGTTAAAGTGAAAAGGAATTCTTAAAGTCAAAAGTTCGTTATGTTTGCGTTTTGGTTACGTCGCGCGATCGCCCTCCTACTCTTACTGGTTTTAACCGCTTGCGGAACAGCCAAACCCCCCATTGGCCTTGCTCCTGGGGGTGAGATTGTCAAATCCGCGATCGCCCTTCAAATCGCAAAATCCCAACAAAGCCTCAGCGAACAACTCGCGGCCAATAATCCCGATTTTCAAGTCACTAACATCAACATCAAAACCCTAGAACCTCTGTATCTGGGGAAACTCGCCACATTTCATCTGATCGGGACATACAACCTCAAACTCGACCTCCCCAATCAAAAAGTCACTCAAAAAGATAATAATTTTGATATTTACATTCAACGGCAAAAAGAAGGCAAAACCTGGCGTTGGCTGAAGCGAGAAGTTCCCGACCCTGACGCGCCGCCCCAGTGGTACAGTTACTTGATTAACGGCAAGTTTTAGTTGTTGGTT
>JBKHDX010000194.1:0-9219 GCA_046541115.1 Spirulinaceae cyanobacterium
GTCAACAGTCATCAGTCATCAGTGTTTTGGGCAGTAGGCTTTTTCAGTTATCAGTTAACAGTCATCAGTCATCAGTGTTTTGGGCAGTAGGCTTTTTCAGTTATCAGTTAACAGTCATCAGTCATCAGTTTTTAGGCAGTCGGTGTGTGGGGGCGCTCTTTTCCCCATCCAAGACAGAATTAGGGGGATTTTATATTTATTTGGGGTTGGTGGGCCTTGGCCCACCCTGCAAATTATGTTTGGCCATTTATAGTTAATCTTTTCTAGTAAGTTTCATGACTGAACCCATATTTATTAGCGAATATCGCAATCCCAAGCAAGAACGGCGTAAAAAGCTCATAATTGAAGTTGGGGTTATTGTCGCTATTGTAATTATTTTAGCGGTGGCAATGCCTCTGGCTTTACCTGCCTTTCGCTTGAAACTTTTGGGGCGTTTTTTGGCTTTAGCCATTGTCGCTTTAGGGATTGATTTAATCTGGGGTTATACGGGATTGCTCAGTTTAGGACATGGTATCTTTTTTGCCCTAGGGGGTTATGGGATTGCTATGTATCTGAAACTGAATGGCCCGGAAGGCCCAATGCCAGAGTTTTTTAGCCTGTATGGGGTAAATGAATTGCCGTGGTTTTGGAAGCCATTCTATTCGTTTCCAGTAACCTTAATTGCGATTGTTGTAATTCCGAGTTTAGTGGCCGGAATTTTTGGCTATTTGGTATTTAGAAACCGAATTCGCGGGGTGTATTTCTCTATTTTGACCCAAGCGGCATTACTGGTATTTTTTAATGTTTTTAATGGTCAGCAAGAATGGATGAACGGTACGAATGGCCTCAAAACTGACCAAGATATTTTCTTCGGCATGGTAGTCAATTCGCCTCCAGCCCAAATTACGTTTTATGAGTTGACAATTTTATTTTTATTGTTAACTTATGCCCTTTGTCGTTGGTTGACAACTGGGCGTTTAGGACGGGTTTTAATTGCCATTCGCGATGATGAAACTCGCGTCCGTTTTACGGGGTATAACCCCACGGAATTTAAAACTTTGGTGTTTGCCATATCTGGCGCGATCGCGGGGGTTGCAGGGGCGCTTTATATGCCGCAGACGGGCCTTATTACCCCGAATATCATGGAGGTGGCGTTCTCCATTGAAATGGTAATTTGGGTAGCTGTCGGCGGTCGCGGAACTCTCATCGGTGCGATTATTGGGGCATTAGTTGTAAACTTTGCTCAAACTTTCTTAAGCGAACAATTTGCTGAGGTTTGGCTCTTTTTCCAAGGGGCATTATTCTTGCTGGTGGTGACGGTTTTACCGGATGGGTTAGTGGGTTGGTTCAAGACCTGGTTAAATAGTGCGCGATCGCTCCTGGGATTGCAAGAAAAACTGATCGGTTATCCCGCTATCGACAAAGACCCCGACATTCAAAAAGAAAGACAAGAAATCGAGCATTAAATTATGGGTAATAACATCCTCGAAATCGAAAATCTCACCGTGAGTTTTGATGGTTTTAAAGCTATTAATAACCTTAATTTCTCCATGGAAGCGGGAGAGTTACGCACGATTATCGGCCCTAATGGTGCAGGTAAAACCACCTTTCTCGACATTATTACAGGCAAAACTCAACCCACTGAAGGCCGAGTGTATTTCAAAGGCCGCAGTCTACTGAGTCAATCTGAGCATAAAGTAGCCCGTTTGGGCATTGGCCGCAAATTCCAAACGCCCCGCGTCTATCTTAACCTCACCGTCCGCGAAAATCTGGATTTGGCTTGCAATCAGAATAAAAGTGTGTTTAAAACCTTTTTTAGCAAGCCTTCGAGTAGCGACAAACGCAACGTGACGGGATTACTCGAAACCATTGGCTTGTTTGCAAAGGCAGATTTGCAAGCGGCTTTACTGTCTCACGGAGAAAAGCAACGGCTCGAAATTGGAATGTTGGTGGCGCAATCTCCCGATTTATTGCTCGTCGATGAGCCTGTTGCCGGATTAACGGACGAAGAAACGGAAAATGTCGGTTCTTTGCTGATTGCTTTGGCTGAAAGTCACTCGATTATTGTAATTGAACACGATATGGAGTTTGTACGGCAAATTGCCCGGAAGGTGACGGTTTTGCATCAGGGGTCTGTGTTGTGTGAAGGGACGATGGATGAGGTGCAAAACGATCCCCGCGTGATTGAGGTGTATTTGGGGTCGGAAGAAGTTTAGTACAGTTATCAGTCATCAGTCATCAGTTATCAGTGTTTGAGGCAGTAGGCATTGGGCAGTAGGCAGTGGGGGAGAAATTACCAATTACCAATTACCAATAAACAATTAAGGGATTGTCGGGGTAACTAATAACCAATAACTAATAACCAATAACTAATAACCCGGATAAGGGCTAAAGCCCTTACTACAAACCAATAACAAACAACAAAAAATGACTCAAATTGATACAGCTAAACCCATAGCCGAAAGCGATCCTAACCCTTTAATGCTGCAAATCCAAGGGTTAAACGTCTATTATGGCGAAAGTCACATTTTGCGGAATGTGGATTTGAATGTGACGAAAGGGAAAATGATTTGTTTGATTGGGCGCAATGGGGTGGGGAAAACGACCCTACTTAAAACTCTGACGGGATTGCTGAAACCGCGATCGGGTCGGATTGTTTTTCGCGATCGCGACATTACCGATCTACCTTCCCATAAACGAGCGCGTTTGGGAATTGGCTATGTCCCCCAAGGTCGAGAAGTGATTCCCCGCGTCACCGTCCGCGAAAACCTCCTCTTGGGTCTTGAAGCCCTCCCGGAAGGCCGCGGTCGCAACAGCGAGATTCCTGAAGAAATTTTTGAGTTGTTTCCCGTCCTCAAAACCATGTTGTCTCGGATGGGGGGCGATTTGAGTGGCGGACAACAGCAACAACTCGCGATCGCGCGGGCTTTGATGGGTAAACCGAAGCTATTAGTCCTCGATGAACCCACTGAGGGGATTCAACCTTCAATTATCCTCGAAATTGAAGCTGCGGTGCGCCGTATTATCGAAGCGACGGGTATCTCGGTGTTGCTGGTCGAACAACATTTACATTTCGTCCGACAAGCGGATTATTACTACGCGATGCAAAAAGGCGGCATTGTCGCTTCTGGGGAAACCAGCGAGTTGAGTCAAGAGGTGATTCAGCGTTTCTTGGCGGTGTAGCAAGCCCTGAAAGACTTTCCTATAAGCTGGCCCACTTCCTTACTGCATGACGCATTGCTCGTCTTCCGTGAGGGCGGTATTGTTCAATTAATGCAGGTAATTCTTGCAGGGGAAGTGTAGGAAATACTAAGCTTGTTTTTACCTCGATATATTCCTCATTTTGGAGTTGGTAAATTTTTAGTTGGCCAGAGTCGTAACACCAGATTTCAGGAACTCCAATGCAAGCATAAATAGGAAAGCGGTTGAGAGATTTACTGGTGATGTCAATTTCTAAGGCTAAGTCTGGCGGTGGGTCTTTAGTTAAGTCAAACTCTAATTTACCCCGAATTTTTGACTCATTTTGGAAATAAAAGCAGTTATCGGGTTCTACGCCCGCTTTCTTGATTTCTCGTTTCCAAGTGGTTGAACCTAAACTTTCGTAGTCTTGGTTTAAAACGTCGGCAATTTCTTTGATGGCATCCCCGATCGCTTCTTTGTAATATTCGTGTTCGGGTAAGGGAGTCATAATTTCTAATGTTCCATCGTCATAGGCAACTCTGGCAACACGGCTTCTACCCAAATCAATTAATAAGTTTTCAAATTGCTGCCAACTAATGTTGTGCAAAACAACTCGGTCAGCGCGACATTGAGTAAGCAACATGATTTTTCTACAGCAGTTGAATCACTGATTTTATTGTATCTGCTTGGCATGATATCAAATCCGGCGCGTGAGATGGCGAGCGATGCTTATTGATCCTTTGTCTTTTTGTTATTTTGCCGCGAATAACAAAGGACAAAGGACAAATGACTCAGGACAAACTTTTAGTTTCGACGCGATCGCGATCTTAACAGCGTCTTGCGGGTTTCCGAGGGGACAACCGGGGGATGGGTGTCAAAGTTTAAACTGTCGCGACCGCGCCATAATCGCTCTAACTCAGTAGCAGGCATGGTTAAATATAAAATGTCTCCCGGTAAGAGCGATCGCTGCAAAAGCTCCCAACCGCGAATCAAGCCGTCGGCCATTTCGATGTATAACGGCACAAAATCGGCTTCTTTGGCAGCTTCAGTGACTTTATTGCCGCAAAAGGGGTGATTTTCGTTAATAGTGGTGGCTAGGGCGACCCAGAGGAGATCGTCGGTGAGGCCATTGCCCAAAATACGACCCCCCAAGGCAGCAGCAGCAAAGGCAGGGGTAGACAATTCGTTGGGACACAGCACCATCTCAAAGCCAAATACCTGTTGCACCGAAAGGGAAAATTGCGGGTCTTGGTTGCGGACAACCACAGGAAGACTAGGATGAATTGCCCTAGCACATAAGGCGATTTCGACATTGATCATGTCGTCAATGGTGAGGGCAAGGAGGGCTTCGGCAGTCTGTAAATTGGCGGCTTTGAGGGAGTTAGAGAGGCGAGCATCTTCGATTAAAACCGGGACACCGAGCGATCGCACCGTATGCAAAAAGCGGTTATTCGGGTCGCAGTCAATGGCCACCACTTCGTAACCGTGGGCGACGAGGTGTTGCAGGGTACGCATTCCCACTTCCCCGACTCCGCACACCACATAATGACCCCGCGACGGCACTCTGGCCGCGTCCCAAAACTGCCGTAAACGACTTCCCAAGACAAAATCGTTGATCAAAGCGTAGCAAATGCCAATAACTGCTGCCCCCACAATCATCATCATGGCGGTGAAAACCTTGATGGCATCTGGGGATTGTTCGGCGACTTGTTCTTGCCCCCCTGCCCCTGTAATCATGCCCACAGAGAAGTAAAGGGCATCGACAATGGAGGTATTAAAGTTAACGCTGACATAGGTAACGGTGGCCAGGAGAATTGTTCCTAACAACGCCAAAGACACCACCGCCACCGATCGCCCGTATTGGTGAAACGATCGCAAATGAGTCAGGGCTTTAAACCATTTTCGCAGTTTGAAGCGGCGTAAATTGCGAACCCTCGGCTGGACTCCCACAAAGATGCGATCGCCCACCTGCAAATAACGGTCTTCGACGATGGCAGAAACTAAGTCCAACTCTCCCACTGCCGGGAGATAATAAATCAGCATCCGGGAGCGATTATCCCACAATTCGCTGATTTTGCGCCCCAACCAAGGATGATCCGGGGTAATCACTTCTTCATAAATCGGCCAGGTTTGATTGAAGAGTTGTAAATGACCAATGGCTTCATTTCCTAAAGCTGCAAAAGCAAAAATCGGCGCCGCCAAAGCCGAAGCGCTCATGCTAACGTGATGGGGTAAGACGCGATCTAAACGTTCCCCTAGGGTTTGGTTGAATAAGCGGTTAATAATGCGAATATGAGGGTTAATCGTGCGAGCTTGGGTCAAAATTGCCAAATTCAGAGAATCATCGTTGCTCGCGAGTACCAGGGTTTGCGCCTCGCGAATTCCTGCGCCGATTAAGGTCGCTGCCGCTCGCAAATCCCCGATAATGATATCGTCATTTCGTTCTCCCGGAATCACGCGATCGCTAATCCCAACGACATCGGCTCCTTGTTGTCGTAGCAGAGTAAAAATTTTGTAACCCGTTCGACCGAGCGCACAAACAATAATTTTGGGTTTCATGAAGGTACGTCAACGAGGACGAAGCAAAATACAACAAGACAACTACATTTGGTGCCTTTTTATTCTGACGCAATGTGACGAAATTGAGTGTAGCCAGTACAACAGTCTGAGCTTGAGTTGGGGAGATAAGATTTAATAATACTTCGTGTTGTTCTAAATAAAAACACACAATCATTTTGTGGTGTTTAGATTTCGTAATCTGAAATTGATTGATATTTCAAGGTTTTTTTAAAAACTTTTTTTCGTTAAAAGTATGACATAAATTCTTTTTTCTTTAATAATTAAGTCATTAAAAAACTATTGTAAAAAGCAGCAAAATCAAGAGATTCTTATGCTATATTGAGTGATATTTAATTAATTCTCCAAAAGAGAGGGTTAAAATGGTCAAAAACTTCTGGGTTAATCAAAAACTGGGTTTTGTTGCCGTGGCGATCGCCTTATCTTGACCCGCCGCTTTTGGGCAAAGTCGTGCTAGTTTTGCCCAAACTGAAAGTGTTTCCTTTACTCTAACTAATATGACCGATCGCGACTTATTAGAATTTTATGCTTCACCGCCATCCGAAGAAAGTTGGGAAGAAAATATCCTCGATGAACCCCTTTTTCCCGGCGAGTCAGTGACAGTCATTATCAACGATGGACTAGAAGATTGTTTTTATGACTTTATGGGCATTCTTGGGCCCACCCCCGATGGTAGCGTTGGAGAAGGAGCTTTGATTGAATCGGGGGTAGAAGTTTGCGACGGCGGCGAATATGAATATTACGTCGAGTAAATCGCGATAGTTCTTTCAATTAAATGGACATACAATACACCCATACCGTATTAATTTCCGATAGGGGTGTATTGCATACAGCCGCGTCAGATTGGACTCAACACTTAACGAATATTATTGGGCAGTTTGACACAAGGCACTTCCACTAAAACGCCCCCTGCGACCAAAACAAAATCGTTGAAATCGTCATCGCTTGGCACTAATTCCACAAAGCCAGCAGGATTGAAAAAGCCCTCTCCTTGATCTTCCCAGAAAATGGCCTCGCCGCGATCGCCTCCCCGCGCCGTCGCTAAATCTCCTTGAGACCCGGCAGCCCCGATGTTATTGGAGGCGAAACTGCGAATAAAGACATCATTCGCCGAGGTATAAGTACCAAGATACAGCAAATAAGGCGTATTCGCTTCAAATTCGTATGCTACGGTAATTGTACCGCGACCGTCCGCAGCGCGAGGATTTGCCTGCACAAACTCCACATTGGGGACGCGCACCGATCCTTGACGAGTCACATCAACGATTGTCCCGGCGTTAACCGTCCCCAAAAAGTCGCCCACCCGGAAATTCGGATCGTTGCGAAACGCCCCTGCATCTTCACGAGTCGCTACTTGGTCGAAAGGTTGCGTTTCCACAAATAGCGGTACATAACGCCCGCGATCCTTGAGTTGATTAAACGTCGTCGCATCAGTAACCGAGGTAATCGAGGGGTCAGGATTGACAATTACGCCAAATTCCGAGCGATTAGCCCCTTGGGTGAATTGCACCTCAAATTCTACGATGGTATCTTCATCAAACAAAATGGTAGAAGTTCCCAAACGCTCTTGGGACAAAGCCGGGGGAGTCATTGCACCGATCCAGGTTAGCGCGATCGCCCCCGCCATCCATTGTTTACTACAAATGTGTTGTTTCATCGATTGGTTGTTGGTTGTTGGTTATTGGTTGTTGGTTGTTGGTCACTGATGACTGATGACTGATGACTGAAAAAGGGGAAACCCCGCCCCTACAAGCCGATTGCTCAAAAAACTGTTGACTGATGACTGTTGACTGACAACTGAAACAGCCTACCAAGTATAAAAATCAGGATTGAGGCGACTTTGTTCGATTTCTGCCACAATGCGCCGTAACGTATCCGCTTCTTGCACTAGCTCGCTGTATTGCAAACAAGCTTGCGGCACAGGCGGCGCAGGAATACGCTCAGGAGAATCAGGACGGGCGTAACGGCGGGTAACATTCGTGTTTTGTTGTAATGCGACCACGGCGCGATCGCAAGCTTGATAAGCCACCGGGCCTTCCCGATTAACCGCCGCAATTCGGGCGAGTAAATCCGGATCGAGTGCGTCTGGGGCAAAAATCGGGGCGTAGTTATTCCAGACGTTGCCTCCCGTTACGTCAGCGTAACTTTGGGCTTTACTCGACTGGGGAAACAAAGACAAAATCGCGATCGCGACACTAAAACCAATAAACTTATTCATCACTCCTCCACATTAAAACTGATACGACATTCCACTGGTCAACACGAAACGCGGGGAAAACTCATTTCCCACCACATCCCGCACCGCAGGAGTAATCACAAAGGGAATATTGGCAAAAGGTGCAATGGATAACCCCAAACCCAAGTCTTGACCCGTCCATTCCGCGATCAAACTCACAGGCCGCGCAACCCGCACCGCAACGTTACCAAAGACATTCGCATTATTATCCCGCACAATTCGCGCCCCATTGGAGCGAAACTGATTCGACCCCACTCCAGCAGTGACCGAAACGCGACTAAAGAGTTTGTCGAGGGAATCTTGGGTGCGGAAAACCTTGGTAATTGCGCCATACAAAGAGTGTTCCCAATCGTGACGGCCAATGTTGAGAAAACCATTCCACCCCGCAGCCACGGACACATCCCCAGGGAAGCGACGGTGAATTTTGCCGTTAAAGCCTCCTTCTCCGAAGTTGGGGTTATTAGCAAAAGCATAGGATAACTCGACCCCTACCGCGTCGTCTGCGTCTCCTAAGCCAATCCCCAAACCGCCGTTGAAGGTAGACCCCGGATCGACTCGCACCTCGGATTGATAGTTTCCGGTAAAGAAAACGGTGTTATTATCTGCACCGTATCCCACGGGAATATAAATACTCATCGCGGGGGAAGACCGAGTTTGATAATCTTCGGTAAATTCTACATCGGTGTAGCGTCTCGGTCGCGGACAATTGGAGTTATTGAAACCTTGGGCAATTTGTTCGGGGGTTGCAGATGCGACGCAAGTAGACTCGGATGCGTCAGCGATTTGCGGGGTCTGCATTTCTGGCGTTACCGTGATGCGATTGCTTCCCAAACTGGCGGCTGTGGTCTCCATTTCAGGAATTGGCTCAATTTCTGCCACTGCGACCGAATTTACAGCATATTCATTCGCGATCGCGCTGGTTTCTGGTTTTACCGCAAAAACTTCTGGGGGAGTTGCCACTTGTTGCGCTAATATTTCTGTATTTTCTGGGACGCGATCGACGTTGAGATTGTCTCCCGCGATCGGACTTTGTTCGCGATCGTCTAATCGTAAATCATTTCCCTCTGGGATATTTTGAGCTTCGGCTGACATTCCCCCGGCCGCGATCGCGGTACAGGTATAGCAAAGTAATTTAGGTAAGTGCATAGCATTTCCTCACAACACATAATATTTATTTCCTCGTTTGAGAAAATAATTGAGTCAAATCTATGGCTCAATTTCATTCTATGCAATACCTTTTTAATTGA
>JBKHDX010000195.1:0-9163 GCA_046541115.1 Spirulinaceae cyanobacterium
GTTGGTTGTTGGTTGTTGGTTGTTGGTTGTTGGGCGGGGAAACCCCGCCCCTACATAACGATTGTCCACTGCCCACTGCCCAAAACTGATGACTGATTACTGATTACTGACTAGAACCGTTGACTCTCCTCAGCCAACCCATCAAACCCAACGAAGACCGGTCGGGGGTGTAAACGGTTTCGCTGCTGGTTTCGGGTTCGGATTCGGTGGGGGGAAGGGGGGCAAGCATTGTGCCGCCGCCGTTGGGGGGGTGTGGGGGTTCGTGGGGGTCTTTGGGGGTGAGGTAGCGGTCTTCGAGTTGCTTAATCACAATATAGAGAATTGGCACGAAAAAGAGGCTCAAAATAGTTGCAACGAGCATTCCGCCGAAAACGCTGGTTCCCAACGACCAACGACTGGCAGACCCGGCACCCTGGGCGATGACGAGGGGAAAGAAGCCGACTAAGCTGGAGATGGCAGTCATTAAAATGGGGCGAAAACGCTGTTCTCCGGCTTGGAGGGCGGC
Source organism: Spirulinaceae cyanobacterium (assembly GCA_046541115.1). Taxonomy (GTDB): domain Bacteria; phylum Cyanobacteriota; class Cyanobacteriia; order Cyanobacteriales; family Spirulinaceae; genus Jaaginema. The sequence goes on from JBKHDX010000195.1 coordinate 506, forward strand.
TTTGGGGATGCTGATGCCGGATTCAAGCAGTTGATTGGCAAATTCGACGATGAGAATGGCGTTTTTGCTGGCAAGGCCAATCAGCATGACGAGGCCGACTTGGGCATAAACGTCGAGGTTGAGTCCCCGCAAGGCGATAAAGGAAAGTGCGCCTAACATGGCAATGGGGACGGTGAGGAGGATAATGGCGGGGTCGATGTAGCTTTCGTATTGGGCGGCGAGGACGAGGAAAACGACAGCAATGCCTAAGCCAAAGATAATGGGGGCTTGACCGCCAGAGGATATTTCTTCGCGGGCGGTTCCCATCCAGGCATAGCCGAGGCTGGGTTGGGCGATTTCTTGGTAAGCTTGTTCCATGGCTGCGATCGCCTGACCGGAACTATAACCGGGGTTGGGTTGACCTTGCAGTTTGATCGAGCGAAAGAGGTTGAAGTGGCTAATGGTAGAGGGGCCGATGACGGTTTCGGGGGTGACGAGACTATCGAGGGAAATCATCTGGCCGTCGCGCGATCGCACATAAATCTTTTTGATATCATCGGGATTGGCGCGAAATTCTTGGTCGGCTTGCACATATACCCGATAGCTGCGGGTTCCGTAGTTAAAATCGTTGACATAGCGAGAACCGAGATAAGCCCCTAAAACGTTGAGGGCATCGTCTAGCGCCACGTTGAGGGCGGCGGCTTTTTCGCGATCGATGGTGAGTTCTATTTGGGGCGTACTGGCGGTAAACTGGGTAAAGACTTGACCGGCGATCGCGGGTTTTTGATTCGCTTGTTCAATTAGGGCATAAGCGGCCCCAATGAGATCGTTAATTTCTAACTGACCGCCGCTTCGGTCTTGTAGTTGAAACTCAAAGCCACCAAAATTACTCAAACCCTGGACAGGGGGCGCGTTCAATGCCAAGATAAACGCCCCTGGAATTTGCTGAAACTGCCCGTTGAGTCGTTGTACAATGGCTTCTGCGGTTTGATTCGAGTTCCGGCGTTGATCCCAGGGGGTGAGGGTTCCGAAGAAAATCCCTTTATTCGGCGCACCTCCATCAAAGCTAAAGCCGCTAATCGCAAAGGTCGTCTTGACTTCGGGGATGTCTTGCATCTGGGTATCGATGCGGTCGAGGATGTCTTGGGTATAGTTCAGGGAAACGCCTTCAGGGGCTTGGACAATGCCCAGTAAGTAGCCTTGGTCTTCGGCCGGGACAAACCCACTGGGAACGATGCGATACATCCATAAGGTTAGCCCCAGGGCGACGATAAACAGCCCCATGACAAAGAGTTTGAAGTGGCTTAAGAAATCCAGGGCTTGACGATAGCGCTGGGTAATCCAGTCGAAAATTTGGTTAAATTTACCGAAAAAGCGTCCTAACACCCCTTGCCGTTCGGATTTACGCCGCAATAATAAGGCGGAGATGGCTGGCGAGAAGGTGAGGGCGTTGAAGGTGGAAATAACGATCGCGAAGGCAATAGTGAGGGCAAACTGTTGATAGATTTTGCCCGTAGTGCCGGGGAAAAACGCCACAGGGATAAAAACTGCCAAAAGGACAATCGAAGTGGCGACAACCGCGCCAGAGAGTTCGCTCATGGCTTCGATGGCGGCGCGTCGGGGTCGCAATCCTTGTTCGATTTTGGCGGCAATGGCTTCGACGACGACAATGGCATCATCGACGACTAATCCGGTGGCTAAAACCATCCCAAACAGGGTGAGGGTGTTAATTTCAAAGCCAAACGCCCAAATAAAGGCAAATGACCCAATCAGCGATACGGGAATGGCAACCCCTGGAATAATGGTGGCTCGCCAATCTTGCAGGAAAATAAAGATAATAAAAGTAACCAGGGCGATCGCGATGAATAAATTTATGACGACTTCGCGCAGGGAAGTTTCCACAAATTCTGTCGTATCAAACGCTACTTGCGCTTCTAATCCGGGGGGAAAGTTCTCCTCTAGTTCGGCAATCTTCGCTCTGACTTGTTTTGCCACATTTAAGGCATTACTCCCCGGTAATTGGTAAATTCCCACCCCAATCCCCGGATTTCCCAGGATTTGCACGCTGCTATCGTAATTTTCTGCCCCTAACTCTGCGCGACCCACATCTTTGAGTTTAATTAAACCGCCTGTAGCACTGCGTTTAATAATCAACTCCTCAAATTCGCGAGTATCTTGGAGTTGACTTTGTACCCGCAGACTCATTTGAATTGCTTGGTCTGGGGAAGCGGGTTGTTGTCCCACTGAACCTACCCCGATTTGAATATTTTGGGACTGGAGGGCGTTAATAACATCCTGAGTGGTCAAGCCGCGACTGGCGAGGGCGTTGGGGTTCAGCCACAACCGCATCGCATACTGACGTTCCCCGAAAATCTGCGCCTTGCCGACTCCATCTAAGCGGCGGAGTTGATCGACAACAAATAAATCTAAATAATTACTAATAAAGAGGTCATCGTAGGTTTCATCGGGGCTGTAGAACCCAATCACCAACAGCAAACTATTAGAAGCCTTCTCCGCCAATATCCCGGTTTGGGTCACGGCTTCGGGTAACTGGGGTTCGGCGGTGGTGAGGCGATTTTGCGTGTTAATCTGCACCAAATCCGGGTCTACACTCGGCCCGAATGTGACTGTAATTGCACTCCCACCGTTATTGCTACTGTTCGACTCGATGTATTCCATCCCCTCTACGCCGTTGATTTCTCGTTCGAGAATATTCGTCACCGAACTTTCAACGGTTTCGGCATCTGCCCCGATATAATTGGCAGAGACTTGTACCTGAGTTGGCGCAATTTCGGGCAGTCGCGAAATGGGGAGATTGACCATCGCGATCGCGCCAATCAAAGCGATTAGAATTGAGCAAACTGTAGTCAGGACAGGCCGCTTGATAAAGGTGTTTACAATCAACAACATAAAAGCTGGGCAGATGAAGGACGGGCCGAATCGCTTGGTGTTCCGAGTAGATGACACCAATCATAGCGTAGCAGGCTTTTTTCAGTTATCAGTCATCAGTCATCAGTGTTTTGGGCAGTAGGCAGTGGGCAGTGGGAAAAAATGACCAACAACCAATAACCAAAACAAGGGCTAAAGCCCTTACTACTAACCAATAACCAGTAACAAATAACCAAGGACAAAGGACAAACGACGAACGACTGCGGTAAAATCGATTTGCTCTACAGCCCATTGTGTCGCGCTCATGAAATTTGTTTGCAGTCAAAGCGATCTCAACGCTAATCTATCTATCGTCGGTCGTGCCGTTCCTTCTCGGCCGACTCATCCCGTTTTAGGAAACGTGCTGCTGATTGCCGATTCTAAGTCCCAGAAAATCAGCTTGCGGGGTTTTGACCTCAGCTTGGGGATTCAAACCAGCTTCCCGGCACAAGTGGCGGTTGGTGGTGCGATTACGCTTCCGGCAAAACTCCTCAATGATATTGTCTCTCGCCTCAGCGAAGGGGAAATTACCCTCAGTCATGACGATGAAGACGGCGAGATTGATGCCGAAGAAGGCTCTATTGCGACTTTAACCTCGACTTCGGGGCGGTATCAACTGCGGAGTCTCAATGCTGAAGAATATCCCGACCTTCCTGCGGTGGAAGACGGGGAAGCCCTCAACCTCTCCATTGAGGCTTTGATTGAAGGGTTGCGGTCTAGCTTGTTTGCGGCAAGTACCGAGGAAAGCAAGCAAGTTCTGACGGGGATTCACCTCAGCCAACCGGAAGTCGGTCATTTGGAATTTGCGGCGACGGATGGCCATCGTTTGGCGGTGGTGCAAACGATACAAGAGGAAGCGGAAGAAGAATCTGAAGCCACGGAAGACCCGTTTGCGGTGACGATTCCGGCCCGGGCGTTACGGGAACTGGAACGAATTTTAGTAGCCCATAGTAATGAAGATACTTTATCGTTGAAGTTTAATGAGTCTCAAGTGGTGTTTGAAATTGGCGATCAACGCCTCACCAGTCGCAAGTTAGAGGGGGCTTATCCGGCTTATCAACAGTTGATTCCCAGTCAGTTTTCGATCCAAATGGCAGTGGAACGGAAGTTGTTAATTAGTTGCTTAGAACGGGTTTCGGTGCTGGCGGATCAGAAAAATAATATCGTTAAGTTTGACCTCAACAGCGAGGATCAACAGTTGTCTTTGAGTGTGGATAGTGCGGATTTTGGTAGTGCGATCGAGTCGATTCCGGCGCAAATTTCAGGGGATAGTATTGAGGTGGCGTTTAATGTTAAATATCTCATGGATGGTTTAAAGGCGTTGCCAACTTCTGAAATTCAAATGCAGCTTAATACCCCCATGCAACCTATTGTTTTTAATCCTTTGGGGGGGGTGAAAATGACGTATTTGGTGATGCCGGTTCAAATCCGGGATTAATTAACAATTTACAATGAGATAACATCAAGACCAATGAGTAATGACCAATGACTCTCGCGCGAAACGTTAAATCGGTCTTTTTAAGGTCGAAGTGGTTATGAAATAAGGCTTTTAGCCTTTCTTTGAGAGTCTGTATAAGGGAAAAATTTATGACCAACTTTGCTGAGGAAAAACTAATATCGTCCAAAGCGAAAAACCAACAACCAACAACCAACAACCAACAACAGAAAACCAGTCAATCCTCGAACCAACGTTCTCGTGATTATGCTAATAACAAATGACTAATGGCAAAAACCATTATTTAACAGGTCGCTTAGTGTTATGGACAACGCTAGGACTGTTGCTGTTGTTGTTGGGGGTGAAGGTTTCGACAGGGCTTGATGTTAATTCGTTGAGTTTGCTGTCGGAATGTTTGCATACGGCGATCGCGGGGTTTAGCGTATTAGTCAGTTGGTTAGCTGTTACCGAAATTGACCGACCGACGGGCCGAGAAATTTACGGTCATGGGAAACGGGAAACGGTATTAGTTTTGATTTTCGCGATCGCGTTGAGTTGGGTTTGGTTTTATTTAGCTCGCTCAACCATCGTTGTTTTGCTCAATTGGGGAAATCCAGTAACAAGTATTCGGGCCAATTTGCCTTTGTTACAGTTGTTAGGGTTATTGGTAGCGTTAACTTTGGGTTTGGGATTATTTAATCGGGTACAAAGTCGGGTTTTGAATTACCCGATTTTGCGTTTTAATGCCAATCAATTGTTTAAGGATGGGTTTCTTTTAGCTATTGTTGCGGGAAGCATGGTGGGGGTATGGTGGGGAGAGCCTTTGTTTGATGCGATCGCGTCTTTGATGTTACTCATTTTAGCGTTAGATAATTTTTGGCAAGTGTTGTGTTGGCATTTTCCTTTACTCCTCGAACAAGTCGCGATCGCCCCGGAAACCATAGAGGAATTAATCGATGAGGTGGAGGGGGTCAAAAAGTGTTATAACGTCCGTTCTAGGGGTATGGTGGGGCGTTTGGTTTACATTTCGATGCACCTTACCCTAGAGCCGAAAATTAAAGCCCTGACTCCTCAAATCGCTCGTAATATCGAGAAGGCTTTGCGCGATCGCTACGGTCCGATTCAAGTGACTTTAATTGTTGAGTCGTAAACTGATATCAAATCTGAAAAAACAACCACTGTTTGAGAACCCCGGTTTCTTACTTGCTTACATAGTTAAGTTAAAATTTAAAGCCACCAAACCAGGGGTTCTAAAGCTTCACTAATTAAACGGATTTGAGATGAGCTACAACGCCACAGGTTTTGAGCTTTTCGGGCTGTATCCTGGCGTAATTTTAGCATCGGCGCGGGCAATTCTTAAGGTTAATGAAAGCCGCACTTTGCCACTGAGATTACGAACAGAGCGATGAATTAATTGATCGGAAAATATAATAAATTGTCCGGGTTTTAAAACAACGGGAATGGCTTGGTCTGCAAGTTCTGTGGGAACCTCAAAAAAGGGACTACCGCTAAACGGATCGGTAGCTTGAATTTTCACAGAATCGCGATCGCTATTAATATCTAAAAATTCAAAGCCATTTAATGCTGTTACTTCAGTTAGGGCAATATAAACATGAACAGTCTTGCTATTTTGAGCAATAAGTTTAGGATAAGAATCTTGATGCCATAAAGGAATCAATTTTTGACCGGGATAATTTGCCCATAATTCTGAGCGCCATAAAATGATATCTTCGCCTAAATGATTTCGCAACACTGCTAACAGTTTCTTATCTTGACATAATCGCCAAACTGCATCCGAATCAAGATGCCTTTCCATATAAAATTCTCGCTTCCACAGTTGAATCGCAGCTAAACTGGCCGATCCGACTCGACCTTGGCGTAACAGTTTTAGGGGATTCGTTGAGTTTTGGGGAGATTTGGGTAAGACTTTTGTAAAGATTTCTTGGGTAATTTTTGTAATTTCTGCTGCGGTTAAATCGAGATTGTGAATCCCTAAAATATGCTGATATTTCTGAGGATTAATTGCAGTTGGAAGGGCGGAATTACATCCCGTCCAAAGTAGACTTTTTTGCATTAAAGTTTGAGCAAGCTGGCGATCTTGAGCTACATCAGGTAAAGAAAATGGTTGCGCTTTACTATCGAGAAATTGACCGCTTCTGCCCAACATTTCCGGGGAAGTTGCACAAAATAAACTGCTGTATGCTCCTTCTTCCGGGGAAAGCCCCAAGCCAAGCAAGCGGCTTAACTGATGTCCGAGGGTAATATTTGAACGCACAAAACCCGGATGAACCGCATTTACTGTAACTTGAGTTGGCTTCAATTCTCTGGCTAATTCTAGGGTAAAAAGTAGCAAGCAAAACTTAGAAACCGCATAAAGTTCTAAGAAATTAAGCGGTGTTTTTTCAACTAAAAGGTGCCAGGGAATCCCTTGCGGACGCAATGCTAAATCAGAAGCTACCATGACAATGCGACTGGGTTCCGATTGTTGGAGTTTATCTAATAAAAGTTGGGTGAGTAGAAAATGACCTAAATAATTCGTTCCCCAAATTCGTTCAAAGCCTTCTTGGGTTGTGCCTCTTTTATGAAAAATTCCGGCATTATTGATTAAAACGTGCAGAGGAAGACTGCGTTGTTCAAACTCTTGGACGCAGCGACGGACTGAAGCCAAAGAAGCTAAATCGAGGGGTAAAAATTCGACGTTTTGATTACCACTTTGCTGACGAATATATGCGATCGCTTTTGCGGCCTTAGCCGCAGAACGACAAGCGATAAAAACATGATATCCTCTCCGGGCCAAGCCGAGTGCAGTCATTAAGCCCACACCAGAATTGCCACCAGTAACGAGACTGACGGGCTGATTAATCATGGTTTGCAATCCGAACAAAAGAAGTTAGATTCATTAATAAGCAGAAGGAGGCTTTTCTATTAGCCACCATTACACACAACCTTCAATATAGCCGACTTCCGGTAACTGACCGCTACGGAAGCGCTGGACAGTGCCGCTACCGTCGGTTTCAAAAATGACGCGATAGTTGCGATGTTTGGCATCTTCGGGGGTAAAAATGAGATATTTGCCGTCGGGGTCGTAGGTGTGTCCTTCGGATTTGATTTGACCCGAATACAAGCGGCGAATTTCGGCTTCTGTTGTGCCAATTCCTGCCCCACTTAGGGTTTTGATATGGTCAGAGGTGATATCAATCCTCGCGATACGGTTTTCAACTACCATCACCGCGACTCCTTCTACTTGCGGTTCTAGGTTGTAGTATAAACAGCCGTATTCCTCACCACCACTGGATTGCTGCGTGAAAGGGACTCCTGCCGCTTGGGTTGCTTCGGGAATAGTCATCCCCACTTCAATCGGCCCAAACTGAGTTAAAGCGAGGGCAGTTTCGTTATCTACCCGCTTGGGAAGTTGACCAAAACAGCGATTTTCGCCACTCATATCCCCGAAACAGTCCCCTTTACTGTTCAGTATTACCACTTTTTCCACGGTAGAAAATTGTTTGAGCGTCTCTTTTATCGCACTTTGCGCCCTGGCATCGTCGCCAATTCCGGCAGATATCACCTCGCGACATAGTTGCAGTTTTGCAATTTTATCTTCAATGTCCAGTTGAAAATCCTCATCACCACAAGTTGATTTTCCCGTGAATTTGAGGGCAGATTCGAGGCCGACTTCTTGTTCTTGGGATGTGGGGCCTTTGATAAGTTCGGAAATGGCAAATGCTCCAACGCCCATAGTATCAGTTCTGCGCCATACGGGTTCAACATAGCTCAAATTTCCCTGGCTTTTGTCGGGATTCGGGAAAAAGACTTTGACGCGATTCTGAGGCGGTGTTTCGGTGTTTTTGGGTTGTTGCTCCACTGGCGAGTTTGAGGGGTTTGCCGGGGATTCTACGACCTCTGGAGAAGGATTTGGGGTGGGGTTATTTGCGCTGGAATTGCAGCTTTGAATGCCGATAATGGACGCGATCGCGATCGCCATAAAAGTAGTAGAATGTTTAACCATAACCAACTCCCAGATTCAATGTTCTCTTTCTACTGTAAACAGGATGTCTCGGTAATTTTCCTGAAATCGTGTCGCTTTGTAAACTGGTTGTCAAGAAGGGCAAAAAACAAGATTATTTTGTCGGAAAAGTAAAGCTAGAAGTATTACAGTTGCAGAAAGTGTCACAGCGAACGAGAACGGGTCTTCATTTTACTGTTTCTCACAGAAATATTACATCAAAAATAAGCATTATGGGCGTAGGCAATACGCCTGCTTCAATATCTTAATAAGCTGCGGCTTCCTTTGTTTCTTCTGGTACTTCTTCGCGGAT
>JBKHDX010000196.1:0-9148 GCA_046541115.1 Spirulinaceae cyanobacterium
TCTAAACCTCGATACAGACGAGCGATGGGAAATTCAAAATCGAGACTGGTGAACGTAACGCGATCGCCTTTTTGGTAAATTGTAGTTTCCCAGGTGTCAGCAGCAGTGCGGCGACGACATTCGACGCGCTGGGTATCTTGGGAAATTAAAATGTATTCTTCAAGGCTATCCAGGTTTTGGTAGTCGATGAATTTGAGGTCGCGATCGAAAACTTCGGTGCTTTGGGAGAGGACTTCAGCGATAAATTTAGGGTAACGCTTAATATAGTGGTCTTGGCGATCGCGTGGATCGCAGGTCACGAAAGCATCTGGGTAGTAATAAAACCGATCTTGGTAGTTGACTTTAACATCGCCGTTGTAGAGACGGCAGGCGGTGTCATCTAGGTGCAGATTGAGCAAACTCAAGAGATTCACAGCAATCCGCGAATGGGTATCGCTACCCCCCGCCATAGCGTAAACAAGCCCGCGTCGATATTCATGGCGGATGGGGTTTTGACGCTCGATGTCGAGGTAGTCTGTGGGGCTGATGTAGTGGGGAATGGCAATCATATTTTTTGTTTAGTTAGTTATTTATGGTTGTTGTGCAGACGATCCGATTCTCGAATCCTTAGACGAAGAATTTCTCGATATTCAAAGTCATATTCAATCGATGTTTAGGGTTATTTTCGCCAAAGCCACAGCAGCAAGGATAAAGTCGCGATCGCCAACCCGCCAGCGATACTTCCGGTGAGCGTTACCCTGATGATACTGCCCAAGGCGGGGGGAATTGCACCGATGAAGATGGCTAAACCCAAGGCAAATCCTGCCCCGGTTGCTGGCTGTTTGGGCATCATTTTACCGATGGTTGCAAGGGTAATGGGAACAGTCGATTGCAGTAAGGCTAAACTCAGGAGTAGAAGGGCGGTGTTTTGCGAGGGAATGAAAAAGAGTAAGGCGGCGATAGACACAGCAACGAATAGCGATCGCCCCCATCCCCAAAAGTCTGCGAGGATTCCCCCTAATATCTTCGCGATCGCGGCGGCTAAGGCAACGAGAATGAGTAGTTTGAAGTCTGCTTGCCATAACAGTTGATAGCTTGTCCAGATGGTGGAAACGATCGCGATCGCCCCAACTAAAATCGCGATCGCGCTATAATTTTCCCGCGTCTGAATTAGCTTGTTTCGTCTGAAAAATTTATATTCCCGATAAACCCAGTATTCAATAAAAATCGAAAGTACACAAGCGACGAAATTTAATACTAAATTCGATCCGAGATTAGCTAAATTAAAAGCTTTATACAAACTAAATGTGAAATATCTGAACAAATAACCGAAAAATCCACTCACAAAGTTGGCGGTTAAAATTAAGAAAAAAAAGTTTTATTTTATTAAGTTTTAACTTACCCTTACAAAACCATAAAATCGCTCCCCATTCAATGAAAATAATACTAATGATAACCGCCAGAATAACTAAACCATTTTCTACCGAGTTGATTAAAAGAGTCGGAACGATGATATTAGCAAGAATAAGTTCATTCATCTTTTTTATTTGTTAATTTTCCCTGTAACCAATAAGTTCTCATTTCCCCTTTACCTTTGACGGAAATAATACCCCGTTCGACGAAAACATAATGGTTTTTGAGGCATTCGTAAGTGGCGGCGGTGACTTGAATTGAACCGGGTTGCCCGGAAGATTCCATACGCGAGGCAATATTAACGGCATCGCCCCAAAGGTCATAAATAAATTTCTTTTTGCCAATTACCCCCGCAATAACGACTCCGGTATTAATGCCAATCCGAATTTGTAAAATTTCGTTGTGTTTGGCTTGAAAATGATTGACTGCTGCTTGCATTTCTAAAGCCATGTTTGCGATCGCGTCGGCATGATCCGGACGGGGAAGCGGTAAACCGGATGCCACCATGTAAGCATCCCCGATGGTTTTGATTTTTTCGAGGTCGTATTTTTCCACCAAGGTATCAAACGCTGAAAAAATGTCATTGAGGAGGTTAACCAGTTGAAGCGGTTGCAATCGGGCAGAAAGGGGGGTAAAACCGACGATATCGGCAAATAAAATCGTTACTTCGTCGAAATTCTCCGCGATCGCCTCGCTGTCTTCTTTGAGTCGTTCGGCGATCGCTTGAGGCAGAATATTGAGTAGGAGTTGTTCGGATTTGTCTTTTTCGGCTTTTAATTCAGCCGTCCGCATTTCGACGCGATGTTCGAGAAGATTAAAAGACTCTTGTAGTTGAAAGGCCATCTGGTTAAAAGATTGCGCCAGTCGCCTTAATTCGGGGGTGGGTGGGGCGTTTACCTGTTGATCGAGGTTTCCTTTGGCGATCGCCTCTGCCGCATCTGCAAGGGCTTGTAACGGGCGACTCAGCCAACGGGCGGTTAGCAGTCCGGTAGCTGTCGCGATCGCGAGGGCGATTAAACAGAGTACAAAGGTAATGCGGGCTTGTTGGTGAATTTGTCCCATAAAGACAGTTTCGGGAATGGTTGCGACAATTAACCAATCGAGGCCGTTTTCGTTGGGAAAGGGGAGAATTTGCACTCTTTGGCGGCGGTTTTGAGCGTGAAAGCTGAGGTGTTTTCGTTGTTGAATTTCGGTAACGTTGGGGAATTGCTGCTGAATTTCGGCTTTTGTGGCGTTAATGATGGGGCTGGTAAAGTCTTGAGTCGCAGATTGGGAGTTTTCTGCGTCAGGGTCAACGGAACTCGCGACAATTTCGCCGTCGCGATTCATAATAAAGGTAGTGCCGGATTCACTGACGGGGAGTTGTTGCAAAAATTCCGCGATCGCCTCTAGGGTAAAGTCTGCCCCTAATACGCCGATAAGTTCGTTGTTGCTATCGTAGAGAGGACGGGCAAAGCTAATGCCTAAAACGGGGGGATTGGATTCAAATTTATAGGGTTTTGTCCATCGAAGTTGACGATGGGCGATCGCGCCTCGAAACCACGGTCTATCTATAATATCGGTGTTTCTGCGGCGTTGGAGTTGCCATTGCTGGTTTTGCTGTTGATATACTTCAGCTAGGGCATTGGCACGGTCTTTAATGGTAAACTCAAAGGTGTTTTGGGGGGTGCGGTGGATTTCCACATAAGTACCGCGATCGCCCCCAAAATAAATGTAGGTCAGTTCTTCAAACCATTGACTTTGCTGGACGAGATGCGATCGCCAAGTTTCGAGATCGTCGGGATTGAGTTGTCCCGTTTGCAGCATATCTGCGTTCATTTGCACCGCTAAGGGGGGAATGGCGGTGTAAGCTTGGAGTTGTTCGAGGATGCGATCGCTGGTTTCGTCTAATAGTCTATCCGCAAGGGTTTCGACAGCATTTTGACCGTTGCGATAAGAAAGGTAGCCCACTCCCCCCACCGCTAGAAAAATCTGCAATAAAAAGGGGATGGCCAGAATCCAGCGTAAGGGCATTGAACGCACAAAAACGGCTATTTTGGCTTGGATTGTCATTTTTGGGGATAATGGCGGTGCGATCGCGAATCGGTGATTAATATCATTTCAAGGGTTGTAAATCTTTGCCCCTTGAGACTTGCTGAAACTTTTAACTTTTTTTAATCTTTTTGAATCATTAATTATGCTGTCGAATTAACCCTGAAAAAAACTTATATTGTATTAGACTATACTGCCGTCGAGCAGACAAGTCTTTATTCTTAATTTAGCTTAAATTTACTCAAAATTTTATCATAAATCTATACTTAAAACTTATTTACTTTGTCACGATTCCTACAGATTATCTTTTATGCTGTGGATAACCTGTTAAGGAAGTTCATTTCAACAGGGAAAATCTTTCTCAATCTTTTCCTGGAAAAACTTGGGAGTATAACGAATTGGACGAACAGCATTTGATTTAGACAAAGTAGTCAAGAGAGGAAATCTAAAATGTTCGCAACCCAAAGAAACTTTGGTTTTACCATTTATAAAACCCAAAAAGCTATTGAGTTACGCCCCGGATGTGCAGATTACCGCGCTCATCAAACTATTGGCAGTTATCGGGATTATACCATGGCGTTCCAGATGGCGGAAACCTCAGCGAAAATCAATCATTTACCTATGATTGATTATATTTTACCTGCTTTGTAATATAGCGTTTCTTAGGGTTATGCGATCCTCATTAAAAGCGCGTTAAAACAGCATAACCCACCTCATGAATTTGAGAAATACTAGCTTAAAATTTCTCAATCTTGGGCCCGCATATTAGAAACTTCAGGACAGTGATACAGTTGGTAATTGTAGCCGTCTATAGTCGGGAAAACTTTGCGATCGAGGGTGCAGTCATTTAACTCGATAGGCGCATAAAAGTTAATCAGCCAAAGATCGAGCGATCGCGGTAATCTTTTTAAAGTATTTTGCAGGGTTTCTGTGGCAACTTTTGAGTTTTTCTGGGGTTGATGGGCTAAGAGAAACTGCGTTTTTTCCGCCAAAGGGCTGTCTTTTAAAAGCCAAGCAATACTCATCATTTCCCCAGTTTGAACCAGGGTTTCGTGGGTTGTTGCGAGGAGGACAGTAGACGCTGTAGATTCTTCTAAAATGGGTTGGAGTAAATCCGGGCGATAATATTTTTGATAGCCTAAATCACTAACGACTGTAATACCACTACATAAACCCATTATAACCATTGCGATCGCCATAATTTTACCCTGACGATATAAACGCCAGCGACGCAATTTTTTTGGGAAAGGTTGGACTTGAAAATGTAGGCGATCCCGTTGCCAACAAGCAGCTAAAATAGACCCTAAAATAAGGATAATTGCCGGGAAATAAACAAAGCTATAACGAGCGCCTCTGGTAATATCAATCCCGACAATATAAGTCATCCCCAAAAAAATCGCGATCGCGCTGCCAATCAAACCATACAATACTTGTATTCCTAAGCGAGTTTGGAGTTGTTTGAGGCGAACTTTAGTTACCCAAATTATAATTGGAATGAACCAAAATAAATATAAAATCATTATTATCGCCGAAACCGTCGCTAAAGGCAGCCACAACGATTCTATTGGCAGTAAAAAGGACATGGGAACAAGGGCAGCCCCCAACTGAAAAATAGGACTAATAACTTCTAAAAGCGAACTATTATTATTTTGAATCCAATCGGTCATATTGCTGCCATAATCTGGCGGTAAAACCTGAAATCGCCAAACTAAAATCACCGTCGCCGTTAAAATGCCAGCAATAGTCAAACGTCCGATATTCTGAAGTAAATCGTAATGCTTTCTTTGCCAAAACGCGATCGCGATCGTACCCAAAAGAACCATTGCTTCGGCTAATAAAGTCAAGACAAAAAAGTAATGATTTAAAAAACCCAAGCTATTCACAATCGCCCAAAATACCATTAACCCCACCGGAATCGTTTTGCCATACCACAACCATTGAATTGCTTTAAACCAACAAAACAGAGAAGCGATAACGAATAAGATACCCAAGGTATAATGACGGCCTTCCTGGGCTAAATAGATACCATAAGGTGAAATTGCCATGAGAATAGCACAGCCTTGAGCAATTAAATTAGAACGAAAAATCGCCTTAGCCAAAGCATAAATTGCCGGGATTGCCAAGACTCCGAAAACGACTGAAAGCGATCGCACTGCCCATAAAGAGATATACTCATCTTGGGGAAACAACTTCAGCCACAAATGCATTAAAAGAAAAAACAAAGGCGGATGATTATCTTCTGTAATTAACTTCGTAAAAACATCCCCCAAACTGCCGCCTAAATTAGTTTGCAACGGCATTAATAATTGGTTTATTGTAATGGGTGCGTCTAAAGGTATCGGCAGATAACTATTTCCCAAACTAAACGTCAGGGTGGCAAATTCATCCGTCCAAGGGGGTTTTGCCGTTAAATTCACAAACCGCAAACCAGCCCCAATTGCCGTCCACAACCACAGCCAAGGAATCGGCGTTACCGTTTGAGGATGTGCAGCAGTCTTAGGGACACGGGATTTGAGCTTAGATGATTGCATAACCAAAGAGTGAACCGGAAAAACGGCAAGCTAATCTGCACTTTACAACTTATTTGCCCTGAAAATTGTTCCGCATCGTGGCAAGATGATTCCAGTTTGGCAATTCTCGCGTTAACTTCAACGTCAACTTCGCGCAACAACAATGCAACTCATCGACTGGTTAATTATCCTGTTATATCTAATCTTGACCATGGGAGTGGGTTTATACCTCGCTCGTCAAGGTTCAAAAAGTTTGGTAGATTTCTTTGTATCGGGGCGATCGCTTTCCTGGTGGTTAGCCGGAACAAGTATGGCCGCGACTACCTTCTCCATTGATACCCCGTTGTATATTGCCGGAGTTGTCGCAACGCGAGGCATTGCCGGAAACTGGGAATGGTGGAGTTTTGGCATTGCCCATGTTATCCTGATTTATGTCTTTGCTCGTTTGTGGCGGCGATCGCGAATCGTCACCGATGCCGAACTCACCGAAATGCGCTACGGTGGTAAAACCGCAGCGGTTCTACGAGCCACCAAAGCCTTTTTATTCGCCGTCCCCATCAACTGTATTGGCATTGGTTACGCCATGTTAGCCATGGTCAAAGTTATCGATGCGTTGCAACTGTGGCAGAGTTTAGGGCTAGACCCCGACCAACTAGGGACAAACTTAATTAACATTACCGGAAGCGGCTTCTGGGAAGCCCTGGGAATCAGCCTCACTCCCGATGTCATTATCAAACTTCTCAGCGTTATTGCCATTAGCCTTTTTGTCTTGGCTTACTCCAGCTTTTCTGGGTTGTGGGGAGTGGTTGCAACCGACTTCTTTCAATTCTTCCTCGGCTTATTTGGGGCTATTATCGTCGCGATTGTCGCCGTTAGGGATGTCGGAGGACTCCGTGAATTAGTCCCCAACGTCCAACAAGCCACGGACATCGATGTGTTGTCCTTTCTTCCCATCACCGCTAATTTGACTTGGAGTGACGCAGCGGGAATCACGGCAACCACCTTTTCTGCTTATATTTTTGTACAGTGGTGGGCGTTTCGTCGCAGCGATGGGGGAGGAGAATTTATCCAACGTCTCGCGGCCGCGAAAGATGAAGCCGAAGCCGAAAAAGCCACTTGGTTTTTCAATATCCTGCACTACATCATCCGCACTTGGCCCTGGATATTAGTCGCCCTCGCGGCGATCGTGCTGTATCCTAACCTAGAAGACCCCGAATTAGGCTATCCAACCTTGATGTTGGATTATCTCCCCGTAGGCTTACTGGGCTTGGTGGTTGCGTCTTTGATTGCGGCGTTTATGAGTACCGTTTCCACCTCGATAAACTGGGGGGCTTCTTATCTCACCAATGACCTTTATTTGCGCTTCTTTCGCCCGGATGCCCCGCAATCTGAGTTGGTCTTCATGGGACGGATTGCCTCGGTTATAGTGACTATTTTAGGCGCGATCGCGGCCTTTTATGCCCAAGATGTGCGAACTGTTTTCCGTCTTGTTATCGCCATTGGTACAGGCCCCGGCCTCGTCCTCATTCTACGCTGGTTTTGGTGGCGCATCAATGCCGCCGCCGAACTAACCGCGATGGTTGCAGGATTTATTTTCGGACTCTTGACCACAAATATTCCCACCTTTTCCAATTTATTTCCTGATTTCGGCTTCCAACTCCTCTTTATCTCCACAGCCACCGCTATCCTCTGGATTGCTGTGATGTTCGTTACACCCCCCGAAAGCAGCGACACCCTAGACCAATTTTACCTGCGAGTGCGTCCTGGCGGCCCCGGTTGGCAACCCCAACGCCAACGCACGGGGGTTAAATCCGAACAAGATTTAGCCCAAGATTTACTCAAAGTGGTTGCGGCTATTTTCGTCCTTTTTGGCTCGATGTTTGCCATTGGCGGCTTTTTACTTCTAAAAGCAGTTACTGGCTTTGTTTCCCTCGCGGTTGCCGTTGCTGGCGGTTTCTGGCTGCGTCAGTTGAGTAAGCGTAAGGTGCGACCGATGCCCCGTCCGGGCTTGGATGATGAAGATATGTTTTGAGAAGGTAAAAAATCTCTTGAAAGCAATAAGGAGCAAGGCTTTCGAGGGATTAATGTTACCCACAACGTTTTTCTATATGCTATAATCAAAAAAGAGGATAGAATCGGTTAGCAACATTTGTTTTTAGTTTTAACGAGTTTTCACGTTTTTCCATTAACAGGCTTCTCTCCGAAATTTCACTCTACATATTCCCGATTTTTTGGAGAAAAGTTATGTCAATTTATGTAGGCAATCTGTCTTACGACGTTACCCAGGAAGATCTAAAGGCGGCCTTTGCCGACTATGGATCGGTACAAAGAGTTCATCTTCCCACTGACCGCGAAACGGGTCGCATGAGAGGCTTCGGTTTCGTGGAAATGGATACAGAGGCTGAAGAAGATGCTGCCATTGAAGCCCTTGATGGTGCCGAATGGATGGGTCGCGATCTCAAGGTCAATAAAGCCAAGCCTCGTGAAGATGGCGGTAAGAATCGTTCTTCTCGTCGCTACTAAGTCTTGGTACTAGGGATACAATCCGGTGGCGACGATAAATCAGTAGGTGTGCTAAAGGAATGTAGTAAAAAACAAGCCAAGTTGCACCACTGAGACCTCTAGCGATCGCTAGGGGCGGCCTAAATCCGGTCGTATCCATCAATAAGGGAGTAAACCCGATAATGGTGGTTAATGTTGTGGCAATAATATGCCGAGTTGATGTTAATACCACCCATTGAGTTGCGATCCTTTGGCCTTATCGGGCCAAAGGATCGCTTTTTGAGATAGTCAATTCAAATAAGATCGAATTTTGTATTTAGCCATTCCAGTAGATGTTTATAGCGAGTTTTTTAGTCGTAAGTTTGTTCAAAGAATAATAGGTGAATATCAGTTAAAATTACTAATTTTTAATCCAGAGCAAGAGGTAATTGTTGAATGGAGAGATTAAATTATCAAGAAATTGTCCAAAAGATTTTGGAAACTCATACCAAAGCTTGCTGTAATAAACAAACAGAAGTTAAATTATTATTTGATACAGATCGCGATCGCTATCAAGTCATCAATATGGGTTGGCAAGAACTAACGCGAGTATTCGGTTGTATTATTCATGTAGAAATTAAAGAGGGTAAAATTTGGATTGAACGCGATGGGACAGAAATTGGAATTGCTAATGAATTAGTCGAGGCTGGAGTCCCAAAACAGGATATAGTTTT
>JBKHDX010000197.1:0-9130 GCA_046541115.1 Spirulinaceae cyanobacterium
GCAAGATAGACCTGAAAAGGTTTGTTTTTGGGTCGCGATTCATCCCGTCGCCAACCTCACTTATGGCGCGGGTCTTCTCGCGACCTTAAGATAAAATAGCTTTTTCGTGGGGGATGGGAGTCGAGATGTATTGAGACTCTCTGGTTTTCTGCCATAACAACAACCCAAGACAAACAATAATTGTCTTGGGTCTGCGTCAAAAGTCTTGCTTAAAATTTAAAACCCCGGTTTTTGAAAATTACCGAGATTTGGGTTAAATTAAGACATTCCCACTAATTTCGCACTAAGATTCCACATTTTTTCGGCCTTTTCGCGATCGCTCGCTTCGTTCGACACTTCCTGTTCAAAAGATTGACGACCGGGTTTTTGCCGATTCCCCCAACTCCAGTAAACCCCAGATTGTTTCATTTCGGGATCGGTGACCACATCGGCCACTCGTTCTCCGGCAGTTTCTTGAGACACATAACCCCCGGTAATGTGTTTTTGAAAGAGGGGGAAAATCTTACGGAATAAGGGGTAATGATTGCGGAATAACGGCGTTTCTGCCACGCAACCGGGATACAGAGAACTAAAGGTAATTCCCGTCGATTCATGATAACGACGGTGCAATTCTCGCATCGTGAGAACGTTACACAACTTGCTATCTTTGTAAGCTTTTCCGGGCTTAAATTTCTTGCCGTTAATCATGGTAACGGGTTCTTTAAAACCTTCTTCAAAGCCCTTTAAATCTCCTAAATCCGGCGGGGCAGGAATGGGGATTTTACCGCCTAATTCCTTCGGATTTGCCGTTACTGTGCCTAAAATTACCATGCGTTTATCCGGATAAGGTGATTTTTCCATATCGGGTAACAGCAAATTACACAACAGAAAATGACCGAGGTGATTGGTAGCGACGCTCAACTCATACCCATCTGTACTCCGCATCGGTTCTTTGAGTAACGGCAGGTAAACCGCCGCATTACATACCAAAGCATCCAAATTTCTCACGGTTGCACGGAAGCTTTGGACAAACTTTTTCACGCTGTCGAGGGAAGCTAAATCGAGATGCAGAATTTTATGGCTATCGGGAGCAATTCCCACAGATTCAGCCGCTTGTTTGGCTTTTTCCAGGTTACGACAAGCCATAATAACGTACCAGCCTCGTTTGGCCATGGCTTTAGCGGCATATAGCCCGACACCGGAGGAAGCCCCGGTAATAATTACCGTTGGTTTTTGATCTTGTGACATGGGTTCGGACGATCTTAACTGTTGTTGACTATGTTGACGATCTTATAAGAACGAGCGCTCAATTTGGTATTTTGACCGCGAATTTTTTGGGACTGAAACTAATACAAAAAAAGTAGCAGGTTTGCGACCTGCTGTACAGAAAAGTTTACATTTTTACAAACAATATTTAATAAATGTTAAAGTGGCTCAACATCAAGACAGCCCTCAATGAAATTGACTTCTGGGCGTTGACCGAGAATAATGGCCTTGACAATCTCGCCATCCGTGACAAATTTCAACCGGAAGTTGCTATCTTGGGACGTTTGCGGAATGTAAGTTAAATAGCGACCGTCCGGGGAATTAGGTAACGGTTCAACTTTCAACTTACCATTGTACAAATCGAGGACTTTTTCTTGAGAATCCCCGACTCTTGCCCCACTGAGGGTTTTTGGACGACTGTCTGCGATATCGATGCGGACAATTTTGTCAACTCTCACCATCAACGACACATCCCCTAAACCTTCGGGGACTTGTTCGAGACGATAATAACGGCAAGATTGACTCGCAGCAGTTGTTTCCGGAATCAGCTTCAAGCCCGCAGCCTGGAAAGCAGCTTCAACAGTCATGCCAATTTCAATCGGGCCAAAACCAGACGCGAAAATCGTCGATAAGGGGGTTAATTTCTCCGGGTTGACTCCTTTGCCCAAACAGTTGTTTGCCCCGCTTTCATCCCCCCAGCAATTGCCGCTACGGTCGAGAATGATGACCTTATCCACTGACGCAAATTGCTTTAAAGTATTTTCGATGGCATAAGTCATACTGGCAACATCTCCGACTCCACCATAAGTCAGTTGTCGGCAAAATTGCAGACGGGCCACGCCATTTTCAATGCTAATCTGAAAATCCTCTCCACAATTCGACGCACCGGATAAGTTAAAGGCATCTCTCAGCCCTTGGTTTTGCTCGGAAGCGGTCGGCCCTGCGAGTAACTGTTCTACGGCAAAACCTGCAACTGCAACACTAGCAGTTTTACGCCAAACCGGTTCGACTGCGCCAAATTCAGAAGTATTGGTTTTGGGAAAATAAACTTTAATGCGACGTTCAGATTGAGTCGGCGTTTCTTGTTTCGGTTGGGGGGCTTCTGGTTGGGTGGGATTTTCAACCACATCCGGATTCGGTTGCGGTGTTGGTGTTTCGGAATCTAAGCCATCGTTGGGGGTATTCGGGTCAGCAATGGATTGACCGCAAGCGGCTAAACTTAACAAAATCAGCAGTAACGCGCTGGGTTGAAAAACAGTTTTTTTGAGTGAAGATAAGTGTGGCATAGCAAGAAAGATTTGATAAAAAGGACATAAAAATTCAGTCAAATTTATGACTGAGGTTGCCTTTTTATGATGACGATGTTGCCTACATGAAGTTGCCCCAGATTTCGGAAAAAAACTAAGGAGAGATGATTTTTGCCACTTCTATTTGTATGTCGGGGAAGGCGATAGGGGTTATTTCTCCTTCAGTTAGGGTGGTTTTGGAGCGATATTCCTGTTCGCAAGGATCGCGAAATATAATTAATTCTCGGCGCTGTAAGTTGACTAACCAATATTCAGATATTCCCGCTTCTGCATAAATTTCGTATTTGAGAGTTGTGTCTTTTTCTAAGCTAGAATCGGCGTATTCAATCACCCAAAAAATGTTTTCAGGATAAGGATGATGGCTGAGATATTCTCGTCCTAATCTCTGAATAATGGCGATATCGGGTTCGGGTTCGGAGTTGTTGGGTAGGGTAATGGGTTTGCCAGAACTGACTTGTGCTTTTTGACCGAGTAAAAAAATTAAATATTCACCTGCCTCGGTGCTGAAGTAAGCATGAGGGACGGTTTCGGCAGGTTTTTCGATGATATTTCCTCTTAATAATTCGACCGCTTTATCGTCAAGAATACCCGCGTCAATCATGCGGTGATAATCATCTAAATTCCATTGCGCGATCGCGATTTTCATAACTTACCAATTACCAATTACCAATTACTAATTTAATTAGAGTTAAAGCACTTCGTAAACCCTCACCCCAAACCCCTCTCCCACGGTAGAGGGGCTTATTACCTGGGATTGGTGCAATGTCCTAATATTCTCAAACAGGGCTATACTGCAATGAATTAAGCGAATTTAATTAACGTGGAATTGGGCAGGGAAACCCAGCCCCTACGAATAACAAATAACCAATAACAAACAACCAATAACTAAAAAATATCTTCCCGCAATTCCAGATGAGATTCTAGGGTGACGCGATCGCGCCACACCGGACGCAATTCTTGATTAAGATATAACGGCAATTGATCTCCCCGATGGGTCGAATGGGGTTGGGTAGCATTGCCGTAGGTCAGTAAAACCCGTGCTTCAACCGTATCGCCAAACTCTACCGCCGCAATAAAAGAATCCCCCGCAGCAGCACGATACTGCCCCGATTCACTGGCAGAAAACTGCAAAACGGAGAATGACCCTAAATCCCCATTTGCCCCCCTTGCAGGCAAATCTTGGTCGCCTGCTTGAATGCGGTACACTTCCCCCCAAGGAATATCTAAACTGCCGTAGTTGTTTTTGATTTCTTGGGCAACTTCTTCTAAAGTGGCGATCGCGTCGGCAGGATTCGCTAGTCCATCGGGAGTAGTGAGGGGATTTTCCGGTTGCCAATTTAGCGCGACGACTTCAGGATCGGGCATAAAGCGGAAATTCATGGCCTGGGCCCATTGTGCAAATAATACAGCACCGCGACTGTCGGCTTCGGCTTTTCGATCCCAGGTTTTGAGAATCGCGATCGCCTCTTGAGCTAATTCTCCCCCATATTCTTCACTGGCCGCAATTAAATCATCTAAAAAGCGATCGGCCACGGCCATGCGCGTATCAAATTTACCGGAGATGAGCTTATCAAGAGATAGGGGGAGATTTTCTGTAATTAATTCAACCGAACGTTGCGCTCGTAAATTCATTAACTGGGAAGACAGATAAGGAGGATAATTCTCTGCTTTTACCGCTTGGGGAAATGTTGTCGTCCAGGGAGGATCGTTGGCATTTTGCAACCAACCGGTTTCGGGATTCACCACACGGGGTAAGTCTGTATAAGGATGAGTTTGAGTCCACAATGTTTCGGCTGTATTCCCCGGCACAGGCTTCAGCCAGGTTTGCCAATTTCCTATCGGACGCTGGGGAACAATGCCGTTAAATAGGTGCATAATCTGGCCGTCGCGATCGCCATACATAACGGTAAACATGGGAACTTGTAACTGTTGTAAAGCGGCTTCAAATCCCTCTAAATTATCCGCTTGTAACATCTGCCAATACTGTTCGATAATCCCCGATGCTTCTAAACCCGTAACGCGCAAGGCTAGGGCTTTATTGCCTTTTTGAGCGATGATTGGCCCGTGAATAGAGCGAGTTATTGTAATATTTTGTTCGCGAATTGTACCGTCTTGCTGCTTAACTTTAAGCGTCTTTTGTTCGGCGGCTAAAGGACGAACTTCGTTATCCCATTGATAGCCCTTATCGGGGGTTAAACTTAATTCATACAAGCCCCAGCCGTTGTGTTGATTAATGGTATGGGCCCAGCCTAAATTATCATTAAATCCCATTACTAACATCGGCATTCCTACCAATGTACAGCCATAAGCATCAACATCGGGGGTAGTAATTTGGGCTTCGTAAAATAAAAAGCGATCGCGCCAAGGCAAATGAGGATTAATTAGTAACAAAGCATGATTATTCTCAGATTGAGAAGGCGCGATCGCCCAAGCATTTGACCCCCTGTTTTGCCATTGTTGAATTACCCCCAACGCATCAGGATTAGAACCAATGAGAAAGTTAAAATGTACGACTCGCTGAATATGGGCTAAAATATCTTGTCCCGTAATCGGTAAAACGACTTTAACGCGATCGTCAATTTTATCGGGATTGCTATCTACATATTCATTCATCCCCTCAGCAA
This sequence comes from Spirulinaceae cyanobacterium, assembly GCA_046541115.1. Taxonomy (GTDB): domain Bacteria; phylum Cyanobacteriota; class Cyanobacteriia; order Cyanobacteriales; family Spirulinaceae; genus Jaaginema. The sequence continues at coordinate 5,177 of JBKHDX010000197.1, forward strand.
AACGATCTAGCGCCTCGCGCATTTGGGGGGGTTGTTCTTCGTACCAAACCGCAGCGCGATCGGGTATTCCCATCGTCCAAACTTGGCGATCGCTTTCAATATATTCCTCTCCCCAATATTCTGCGGCTTTTCCCCTAGCTTGACCATAAAGCTGCAAAATCAAATCCCCATGACTGTGCATTTGCGCCCAACCAAAGGCTTTAAATAAACCAGAATTATCTTCAGCGAAAATATGAGGAACACCCCAAGTATCCCAGAGAATTTCTGTTTTTGCTTGAGTCATGCTACAGCTTCCGGAAATAACAGCAAGGGTAAGGACAAAAAGTAAGCATTGTTTTAACCAATATCTAGAAATAAATCTTTTAAAAAACAAAGAAAAACTCCTGTCAACCGACCAATAAATTTTCTTCAGGGTACTGAATGACACTTGGTGTAGGATCGCCTAAAATGGCTGCCATAAATAACAGTACGCCCACCCGACCAATATACATAATACAAACTATAATGATTTTTCCTCCCGCCGACAAACTCGACGTAATTCCCATTGATAAACCCACGGTTGCGAAAGCAGAAATGACTTCAAAGAAAATCTGAATAAAATCAAAACTACCCTGAGATTCGCTTAAAAACACTAAAATTGTACCAATTACAATCGTAGCGAGAGAACCAAAAACTACCGCGATCGCCTTTAAAATCAAAGAACTAGGAACTTTACGCGCAAACAAAATAACATCATCTTTTCCCCGTAACATGGAGCGCGTACAGCTACTAATAATCCGAATAGTTGTGGTTTTCATACCCCCTCCTGTACCACTCGGACTCGCACCAATCAGCATGAAGCCCATCGTAATAAATAATGCCGCCGCTTGCAGTAAACCAAAATCAACCGTATTAAAACCTGCCGTCCGAGTGGTTGCCGATTGAAACCAAGCCGCCATAATTTTATCAGTGAAGCTTAACATTCCAAAAGTTTCGGGATTAGAAAGTTCTGTGAACAGAAAGGCAATGGTTCCTAAAATCAAAAGAAAAAGTGTAGTACTGGTTACCACTTTAAAATTGAGAGAAAAAGTAAATCGTATTTTCCGTCTTTGTACAATATTTAAAAACCAGTTGTACATTTCCATAATGACTTGATAGCCAATGCCCCCAAAAATAATTAAAGCTGGCACCGTAATATTAATCGGGACAGAACTACGATAGCGGACTAAGCTATCAGGAAACAAGCTAAATCCAGCATTATTCCAAGCACTAATGCTGTGGAAAATAGACAACCAAAGTCCCTGCGGCCAGCCATAATCCGGCACGAAAACAAACAATAATGCAAAAATACCCGTAATTTCAAAAAAAAGCGTCATCCCAATAATCGAGCGAATCAAATTCTGACTGCCTTGTAACAAAGGACGGTCAAAAGATTCCTGAATAGCGATTTTGTGGCGGAGATCGAAACGGCGACCAATCAGTAAAATCAAAAAGGTTGTTGTGGTCATATATCCCAAACCCCCAATCTGAATCAACAATAAAATAAAAATTTGTCCCCACAAGGAAAAATCAGTTCCCGTATCCACCACAGCCAATCCGGTTACGCACACCGCAGAAGTCGCTGTAAACAAAGCCACAATCGGGTCATTCCAACCCTCGCTATTTGTCGAGAAAGGAAGTAATAAAAGAAGCGTTCCCAAAGCAATTAACGCTAAAAATCCCAAGCAAATTGTCCGAGCTACGGTCATTTCAGTTATCAGTTATCAGTTATCAGTCATCAATGACTACCGCAGCCAAGTCGGTAGCTTGAAATTAGGAAGATTTTTCGGTTCATCCCCTTGAAAAGGGAGGAGATTTGTCACCAATAATTCTGGGTCATAAAATTTGATTAAATCAAAATGAAAATTACATTCCCTGGTAACTATTCCAAGCTTGCCAGAAAAAATATACTACCAGAATAGCGAGTAAGGTACGAAAGCAAAAATCGACGACTTTATCCGGCAATTTCGGTAAATAGCGGGTACTCACTTGTGCGCCTAAAATCCCCCCCACTCCCAAAATAATGCCGGGAAGCCATAATACATTGCCGTGATACGCATGACCCGCAGCCGCCGAAATCGAAGTAATCACAATTACACCCAGACTGGTTTGAATCGCGGTTTTAATCGGTTCGCTTAACAATAACATTTGCAGGGGAACCATAATAACCCCACCCCCGACACCAAATAAACCCGCCAGTAAACCTGCTACGCCTCCCGTGCCGATACGAGCGAGTAGAGGATTCATTTTGGGTGCAGCCGAATCAGTTGTTTGATGTCGCAAACGCTTTTTGAGCGCGACTAAGAAAATCGTCACCAACAGCAACACCCCAAAGGCGGCTTCTTTGACATAATCGGGTAATTGTTCGACGAGATAAGCGCCGAGTTGAGCCGTAAACAGGGCAGGAATCGCCAAATACAGAACCCGTGGTAAGTTCAGATAGCCCATGCGCCAGTTTTGCAGAGTACCAGAGCTAGAAGTGAGGATAATCGCCAAACTACTGGTTGCAACTGCTTGGTTGTAAACATAACCGAGAACGATCAAAAGAGGGACAAGGACGGTTCCCCCACCAATTCCGAGTAACCCCGCCAGCAACCCTGCGCCAACACCACCAAAAGCCAATAACCAACCGTTTTCAAGCATAATTGTGATTTTTGAGAAAGGATGCTATCAATCTATCTTGCCGAAATTCTCGCTTTTTGGCTTCTTCCGATTGTTGACATCCTCTGCGGGGGTGAGCTTCAGGATTTATTTTTTGGGTTTGAGGAGTTTCGCGGGAATGCCCACCACTGTACCGCCGGGGGGAACATCGTGGAGAACTACAGCATTTGCGCCAATGTTCGCATCTGTGCCGATCTCGATCGCGCCCAGGATTTTTGCCCCTGCACCGATGTTAACGCGATCGCCAAATTTCGGAGCTTCTAGGGGTCGGTCAACATAGCGATTGCCAATGGTAACCCCCTGACGCACAATGCAATCATCCCCAATTGTACAGAAACCGTGAATGACAATGCCGTGTTGGTGTTCAAAAATGACGCGACGACCCAGTTTTGCCGTGTAGGGCAGTTCGATGCCGTAGGTATTGCGAACTTTACGATACAGCATTCGATACAAAATACTAAACGGCGCACGCAGAATTTTCGGTTCAACCGTCATGCGCCAATTGCCAAACCGATGCACCGCCACCGCCCGAAACCCCGGTTTTGTCCAGTCACAGCCATGGGCTTGCCAATCTTCTTTGATTTGCGCCCACAAACCCAACGATTCAGATGGGGGGGCAGCAGCAGAATCAGAATTAACGGCCATGTCCCTAAAAATTGCCTGCAATCAAAACATTAGAAATTATTATTACTGCCACGGGGTTCAACGGCTCCAGGCTTATTCAAGAAAAGGTTTTCTGCATCGTCGTTGGGATAAATACAAGCAATTTCCGGGGATTCCCCTTCTAAATTCCTGACAAAACCAAAGGTGTTCATGCGTTTTTTACAATCAACCACTTGTTCGTGACTCACCAAGTTTTGTTTTTCCAATAACGCCCAGTTGTTGCTACGAAGGACGCAACCCGGTTGCATTTGCGGTTGTGTGACAAACACTTTAAATGGGTTGAGGGTGACAAAAATCCGCATATCCGTGACTAATGCTCCTGCCCCGTATTGTTGGCATAACTCGGCGTTAGGGGCGCTGCGGTCAATCACCACGGTAGATGTCACGTTTTGAGGATTGGAGCCATTGTATAAGCCCAATACCATACCAATCACAATGCCAATGATCAAAATGCCCCCCACCATTGCCGCTTTCGCATAGTTGAAGTTAAAGGGACTACTTTTGGGGCGGTCGGTTGCTGTCGAACGGTCGTAGCCGCGACTGGAAGAACGGTCATAATCCCGTTCGGCGTAACGGTCGTAAGTGGTTCTCGATCTGCGTTTCATAGAGCTT
>JBKHDX010000198.1:0-8965 GCA_046541115.1 Spirulinaceae cyanobacterium
ATCAGTCATCAGTTGTTTCGGCAATTACCAATTACCAATTACCAATTACCAATTATAGAATTTGGACATGAAGCCTAACCAATAACCAACAACCAATAACCAACAACCAATAACCAACAACCAATAACCAATAACCAATAACCAACAACATCATTCTTTAGGCAGTTTTGATGACCTAGAAGGCTTGTTAACTTGGAATTGTTTATAAATTCGACGCAAATCAAGCAATCTGGGACATGATGAAAGGATTAGCAGGAAAAGTTGTTTTAGTAACCGGGGCAACATCGGGAATCGGTCAAGCGATCGCGGTACGTTTTGCCACAGAAGGGGCTAATGTTGCCATTAATTATCGCAACGATCCGGAAAAAGCCGAAGGCACACAAGCCCAAATTGACGATATTTGTTCTCAGGTTAAAAGCTGCGGGGGACGAGATTTTCCAGTAGAAGCGGATGTGTCTGAAGAAAAAGATATCGTGCGAATGGTGCGAGAAGTCATTAATGAGTTTGGCCGCTTGGATATCTTGATTAATAATGCCGGGATTCAACTGGAAAAGGAGTCTCACAGCGTCGAAATTGATGATTTTGATAAAGTTATGCAAGTGAACTTGAGAGGGGCTTATTTGTGCGCGAGAGAGGCGATTCAGCAGTTTCTCAAGCAAGAGGAGAAGGGCATTATTATTAATGTGTCCAGCGTCCATGAAATTATCCCGCGACCCACTTATTTGAGTTATTCGATTAGTAAAGGGGGAATGGGCAATCTGACGAAAACTCTGGCGTTAGAATATGCGCGTCGGGGCATTCGGGTCAACGCGATCGCGCCAGGGGCAACCATAACAGCGATTAATGAAGATTGGATTCACGACCCAGAAAAGCGTCAAAAAATCGCCAGTAATATTCCGTTAGGACGTGCCGGAACTCCCGAAGAAATGGCGGCGGCAACGGCTTTTTTATGTTCCGATGAAGCGTCTTATATTACCGGGCAAACCCTATATATAGACGGGGGTTTGACGTTATATCCTTCTTTTGAAAATCCCAGTTTAGAAGCTTAAAAAATTTAGCCTATTTCCTTTCTAACAATCGCTCTTTGGGAATAAGATAAGTTATCTCTGTAGTTAGACGCTTTGTTGGTCAATTTAATTTAAATTGAAAGTAAGACAAATAAAACAAACTTCAAGATAATATTTTTAGGAGGATTTTAAATTTATGGGTATTTTAGCCTGGATTTTATTAGGTTTAATTGCGGGTGCGATCGCAAAAGCAATTTATCCCGGACATCAAGGTGGCGGTATTTTCGCAACCATTGGTTTAGGGATTTTAGGCGCGATTGTTGGTGGTTTTATCGGACAATTGCTATTCGGGGCAGGCGGTGCAGCCCTAAGTGGATCGCTGACGATTTCTGGTGTTATTTTTGCGATTCTCGGCGCGATGCTGTTAATCTTCTTATGGGGTATGCTCACCCATAGTAATGCCTAAGTTATAATAAGCTTTAAAACCCCGGCTTCTTGGAGAAGCCGGGGTTTTGTGTCGTTAATTATAAGGCGGCAAAACCTTTGTTTTTCTTCTTCTTTTTCCCTTTAGATTTACTTTTTTGAACCTGGGCGATCGCGCTTTTAAATAAATCGTCTAAATGCTTAGGGACGCTGGCACTTTCAGGAAGTCGCGGCTGTTGGGGTTTGTGGTGATTTCGCAGCAAAGTTTCAAAGTCTTTTTCAATATCAAAATCGGGTTTTTCTAAAAGACTTTGTAAACGGGCTTCGAGGAGTTTGGGGTAATCGGCTTTGAGTTGTTGCCAAACGTAGGTGTTGTATTTCGCTTCGTCGAGATATTGACGCAATAACTTTTCAGCTTTGGGGATATCTTCCTCGGCTTCTGAGGCTAAATAATGCTCTAATCTAGGGTAACTGGGTAAGAACATTTGCCCCCAACGGGGATGAGAGAAACTGGTAACTTGTTCGGCGTTTTTGATATCGGGAGGAAGGTCTATTTTAGGGGTCACCATTTCCCCGACGCTTTTATTCTCTAAAGCTTTTTCAACTAAACTTGCTTCTGCCCCTTCTTCGATAGCAGCAGCCTTAATTTCTTCGGTATCAGTTCCGGCTTCAGCGGCCATTTCCTTAAGAGATTTAGAACGATCGATTCCGGCTTGATCGAGGCGTTTCTGGCTGATTTGTTGATAGAGTTTGCTGATTTCTTTATTCAGTTCGTAACCGGAAATCGTGAGGCGATCGCGTCCGAAATGATTGACAAATTCCTCGTGATATTCTGCTACCGATTGCCAAGCTTTTTCGAGTAAGTCTGGGGCATCGCTATAGAGGGCATGGGGGTAATTATCTTTAAATTCGCCAATAACAACGGCGAGTTTGGGTTTACCGAGTTTGCCTTTAATTACAAAGTCTCCGAAAAACAGCCAGAGATTTGCATTAAGCGGCGCGATTCGGGCTAATACAATTTCCCCCGGTTGGAGGCGGTCAATATTGGGATCGTCGCTGGATTCGGCTAGGGAAACTGAGTAAGTTTTGGTGGTTAACCAGTTCATTAAAGTCGCGATATCTTGCTCAATTTTAAGAACTTCAAATAAGCCGAGAAAACTCTTTTGCCAACTTTGAACTAACTCGCGATCGCCTGCGCTCAATTGGGGAGTTTCGGCGAGGTACAATTCAATCACCGACTTCTCCCCAACTTTGCCGGTTGTGGCAAAAGAATCCACCGTCAAGTTATACAAACTTTTATCAAATTTCCCTTGAGTGGTGGGGGCATTTTCGGCGGCATAAGTTTCCAGGGCGATCGCGATCTCTCCCTCAGCATCATAGACAAAATCAATTAAGTCGTTGCGGAGTGCGTTGGCATTAGTCATGCAGCCTTCTCTTAAATAAAAATATAAAATCCACGAATATAGCTTCAATAATAACAAAACCCCATCATCATCATCATCTCATCCCAGTTAGAAAAAAAACATCAAGGTATTTTAGCCATCTGCCTTTAGGTCTATTTCTAAAGTTGTAACTCAAAGCATAAATACTGGAAATTCGAGGGAGATTTTCCCGAAAAATCATCAGATTTTGCCCATGTTTTCCCTAAATTTAGGGTAACAATCTGGTAAAACCTTGCTTTTTCGTTCTATAGAAGGATGTAATTACCAGCCATCTTGAAGATGCTAAATAGCAGGCGTTTGTGGCTAAAACCCAGACAGAAGCAATTTTTTATACTGCGCTGCAATGGCAAACAATGATTTTAATCGAGTTTCTACTACAAATTTGCCGCTTTCTAAGCGATACGGGCGATCGATAGCCACTTCATAAGCGCTTATCTCTAAAACAGTATCCCTAGACAAAAAAATATCATGAACGAGATTTTTAGCATGATTCCAAATATAAGCCATTTTCACGGGCTCTTGGGGCAAGCCCCCGTGATTATTGAGCAAGAACCCTCCATCCGACAAGCCGAAGATGCCGCGATGGTTTTTAGCGGGCCGCAATTTTTTGCGGCTTTAATTGCGGGGGTTGTCATGGCCTTTGCTTTTCAATTGTTGCTGACTAATTTTGGGGTAGCCCTCGGCATTTCTATGGCGGGGGGGGGGTCTTCCTCTTCATCTTCTTCGTCCCATTCGTCCCCTGACAGTCACAACGGCAACATGGGTGATACGATCCAAAAAGTCGGTACGGCTTTAGGCGTGGGAACCCTACTCAGCGTCACTATCGCCATTTTTGTGGCTTGTTTCCTTGCCGTGAAACTCAGTTTGTTAATTTCGCCGGGTTTAGGGGCGATTGTCGGTTTAGTAATTTGGGCGACCTTCTTCTCAATTGCGATGTGGGTGAGTTCGAGTACCGTCGGGTCGTTTATCGGTTCTGTGATTGATACCGCGACTTCTGGGATTCAAGCACTCTTCGGCACCGCGACTGCCGCGTTTAAAGGCAAAGCCGCCAGTCAACAAGCGGTCAATACAGCCGAAGCGGCGGCGGCTGCGGTGCGTCGCGAATTAACTTCCACCATTGACCCCCAAAGCTGGCGCGAACAACTCGAAGATTATCTCCAAACTTTGCGTCCCCCGGAAATGGATTGGCACAAAGTTCGCAACGATGTTGAGGAGATTCTCAACGATCCTGAGTTTAAAGAAATTAGCGATCGCGACCGACTCGCCCAAGTAGATCGTTCCACCTTAGCCAGCTTAATCAGCCATCGCACCGACTTCTCACAGCAAGAAATTGAACGGTTAGCTGGAGTCCTCGAAACCACCTGGAACTCCGTCACGCGGCGCTTACCGAGTGGTCGTAACATCAACGCCGAACTCAAAGATTATATCCGCACCGCCACCCCCCAACAACTCACCAGTGGCGAACTCAGCCAAAAACTCGATGCGCTCATCGACGAAATGCGGAAACGTCGCGAAGCCCAACAACAAGGAGGCATTTTATCGAACTCGTTGTCTACTGCTGTTCATAGTGCGATGGGTTTAATTCTGGGACGCACGGATTTGTCCGATATAGATGTGGAAAAAATTGTCAATCAACTCAGTAATATCAAAGACAAAGCCACAGACCAAGCCCAGCAAATCGTCGGTCAGGTGAATGCATCACAACGGCGTTACAGCATTTTACACGCCGACATCGAAAATTATCTGGCCAATACTTATTCGTGGGAAATGCAGCCCGAACGGATGCGCCAAGATTTCCGTACCGTGATTTATGACCCCGAAGCCGATCCCGAATTGGTGATGCAGGAGTTGAGTACCTGGCGACGGTCGGATTTTGCCCGGATTCTGCGCGATCGCGGGGTGTTTACCGTTGAAAAAATCGAAAAGCTCGCTGATATTGCCGAATCCATCCGCATTGAAGCCATTTCTGTGGCCAGAACGGCGTTAGAACGAGAAGCCCAGTTGGAAATGCTGGCCGAAGTCGAACAATATTTGCAAAATACACCGCCAGAGGAGTTTACCAAAGAGAAAATCGAACTGAACTTCAAACCGATTCTCAAGGACTCCAACGCCAGTTATGACGAACTCACCACTCGTTTGGCGCAAATTGATTGGATGAAAATGGAAGGTATTCTCGATCGCCGCTTAGACATCGAGAAAGCCCAAATTGCACCGATTCTTTATGACTTAGAACAAGTCCGCGAAGAAGTCCTCACCGAGAAGCGCTCTAGTCAAGCGAAAGCGAAAGCCAAAACCGAGGAACAATGGTATAAAGTCCAATCCTTCCTACGGGATACAGGCAAAGCCGAACTCAGCCCCGAAGCCATTGAACGGGAATTAAAGCTGATGCTCGACGATCCTGAAGCCGGATTCTCCGCATTAAGCGATCGCGCCAGTCATTTTGACCGAGATACCATCGTGCGCGTCCTCACCACCCGTAACGACCTCAACCCCGACCAAGTGCGCCGGGTGGTCGATCAAGTGGAAAATGCTTGGACGAGTGCGATTTACACCCCGAAACGCTTAACTGGGATGGCCAAAGAGCAATACGACCAAGCCACCCACGCGATCGCGCAATATCTTCGGAATACAGGCAAAGACGAACTCAACCCCGAAGGCATCAAACGGGACATCGGTAAGTTATTCGACGACCCCAAAATGGGCGCAAAAGCGATTCGTCGCCGTATTGCCCAAATGGATCGCGATACCTTGGTGCAACTGCTCTCCCAACGAGACGACCTCAGCGAAGACCAAGTGCATCAAATCATCGATGAGGTACAAAGTAACCTCCGCAGCATTGCCAAGATGCCCCAACGGGTTGCTAAACGCGCTCAACAGAAAACCCAAGACTTCCAAAGCGCTTTCGCCGATTATCTGCGTTCTACCGACCGCGCCGAACTCAGTCCTGCCGGGATTCAACGAGATTTAGAACTGCTGGCCAGCGATCCCCGTTTGGGGATGACCAGCCTTCAGTATCGCTTGTCGGCCTTCGACCGCGATACCTTGGTGGCTTTGCTGTCTCAACGCCATGATATTTCTGAAGCCCAAGCCAACCAGATTGCCGATCGCATCCTGGAAGTGCGCGATCGCATCCTCGCTCCCTTCAAAATGGCCCAAGAGCGCATCCAAGGGGCAATCGATCGCGTCATGAACAGTCTGCGTCGCTACTTCGACAGCTTAGAACGTCCCGAACTCAACTATAACGGCATCAAGCACGATCTCCGCACCTTATTCGACGACCCCGAAGCCGGGTTTGAAGCGTTGCGGGAGCGTTTCGCTGCCATGGATCGCGATACCCTTGTAGCCCTCATTGGTTCGAGTCCGAATATGTCGAAAGCCGATGCCGATAACTTAATTGGTCAAATCGAACATACTCGCGATCGCGTCCTCCAAAAAGCCGAACGCCTACAACGCCAAACCCAAGAACGCCTCGCCCAAGCCAAGCACGAAGCCGAGAAACAAGTCGAATACACCCGCAAAGCTGCCGCGAGTGCCGCTTGGTGGTTGTTCTTCACCGCTTTGATCTCCGCCGGGGCTGCTGCGGGTGCAGGAGTATTAGGCGTGGTGAGTTAAGGTTCTCCTCTCTAGTCTCTCTCAATTCATAACCCGGTTTATCTTCTAAACCGGGTTTTTAATGTAGTGTCGTAACCCACCATCGGATTTATAGTAATTCTAAGTAAGAACCGACAGCCCGCCCTCGGATTATAAATCCGGGGAACCAATGTGGGCAAAGTCCGCTTTCACGGACTCAAACCATTAAGTTAATGTACGGAAATTAATTGGAATGACTATAGTATTACTTCAAAAAACAGCAAACTCACTCGCGGCTAAATACACATCTTGCCAATCGGGAGTGCGATAATCGGCATTAAAAGCACGATCGACCGATCGCACCACAGGAGATAATTCTTGATAGTGGATTTCCCCTTGTAAAAAGCGAGTCAGTTGGGTTTGCCAATCTTCGGGATACTGGCGAATAATGGGATGTTGCACCACTAAAGATTGATATTCCCCCCCATCGGGGTCGAGGATAACATCTAGGCTCAAAGTGCCGAGAGGACGCACAAAAACCCCTGTAGCTGCGATCGCGAATTCGCCATTAATTTGTTTTTGACGCAAAACAATCACAAAATGACCCCCAGAGGGAATATTGTAAGGTAATTTACTGCGGTCTTGGAGGGGTTGGACTTCGATATTGTAGCCCCGCGATAATCCTTCTGCGAGGGTAATGCCTTCATAATCTTGGTCGCGATGGGGCAGATAAATCGTAAACTGATGTAAATCCTGCCAAGGATCGCAAACCGCTTCTTGGGTGGTTTGTTTCCAGGCATTGTATTGTTGACGCATTTCTTGACCAACATAACTTTCGCGATCGCAAATATTAATCAGAGCCATGTTTAAAACACATTGCTCGAACTTACTAAATACACCTAAAGCTTGCATGAGTTTTCCTATTTTGGGAGCTACAAATTAATGACTAATCTTCATCTAAAGCGGGAAAAGCTTCTTCAATTTCCCAGAGAACTTTTTTGTTTTCAATAAACCAACTCCGCGTTTCGGGAGTCAAAGCATCCCACACCACATCCAGGGGAACATCAGGGGATTCGTATTGATACTGCTGCCCTAAAACTTGTAAGTTTTCCACCACACCAGAAGGGATATGATAGTCCAGCCAATCGACCTCAACAACTTTCCCCGATACACCGCCCCCTGGATCGTAAATCAGTTGAGCGACGCGAATTAAATCAGCAACCTGGGTGGGTTTAATTCCCGTAATGGTTTGGATTTCTTGAATGCGATCTTGACGAGATTGGCGTTTCATAATACACCGTGAATAGTTCACAAATTATGACTAAAACTTGCCTATTTTCACCAATTTTTTAGCCATTAATAGGCAAGTTTTCTCTTTAAGAAAGAGCCGTATAATTTTTAACCCGTTGGTCGGCATTCACTCCCATGATTTTCGCTAACCAAGGGGGCGGAGAATTTTGGAGAGCGTGTTGCAATTCTCCTAAAACTTCTTGAGCGACTCCTCCACCTTCTTTTTTCATGGGATAAATATTCGCTTGAATCACTTTGGCTGCTGCCGGGCCGCCAATAGAAACCATATAAAGCACCGCACAATCGCGAATTAAATCAACGCGAAAGGCACTTTTATCTGCTGCTAAATCTGCATCTACAGTTGAGCGAACATCAACGAGTTGAATTTGGTCGGGTGAGAGTTGATAAATTAGAAAACGATGACAAGACCCAAAATGACCATCAAGTTGTTCTGCGGTGTTAGAAGCAACAGCAACTTTAATGGCATTAGGATTCGCTTCAACGGGAGAAGTCACCCTCGGTAAATTCTCTGCACCGTTATCCATTTCTCCCCATAAAATACGAACGGCTTCTTTTAAACAAGCCATTTCTTGGTTATCGATATCTTCTCCTTCCCATTCCCCCTCATCGCCTTCATAGGTTTTACCAAGGGCCTTTTTCAGTTGCGTGACGGTCACTTTGCTTAACGTATCTTCGGTGAGGTCGTCGAGGTCGTTTTGGAGGGCTTCGATTAAGTCTCCGACGGATGTATCGGGTAAGGCTCTAGCGGCTAAAGCAATTCTGAGGGCGACTTCGTTAGAAATCGGTTGAATCGGCATAATAAACTCCTGAATAACCTGGCTTGGATTGGGTGGGAATGATGGCGATTTGAGGATGAAAACAGACGGTGTGTTGAGCTTATAATGACTTATAGCAGCAAGGTTTTGAATACCGGGTAGTGGTTAGATTTATTAAGTTGTACTAGCACGGCGAAAACTCAGGTTTCATCAGCCTCAAGGAATTGTAGGGGGGAGGGGAGACGAGTATTTTTGAGCGGAAGTGCGGGTATTTGCATGAGGGGTATTGATACGGCAATCTAAACCCCTCCAAGTTTGTTATATCAAGGGATTGGGGTTTGGGTTATCGGGATTGAGGCGCGATCGCGCTGTACTCAAAATCTGTATTCTTGGTTATTGGTTAGTAGATATTCTGTAGGGTGGGCAATGCCCACCATTCAAAATTATTGGGCAAAGG
>JBKHDX010000199.1:0-8905 GCA_046541115.1 Spirulinaceae cyanobacterium
ACCGAAATCCTCGACTCCGAATTTCAGTGGATTAGCCGGGAAAGCGATGTCCTGATTCGCGCTAACAGTCCCGATGACGGCGAATTTCTCATCCTCAACGAATTGCAACTGCGCTACAACAACACCCTTCCTCGTCGAATGTTAGCCTATAGCGCCCTCGCGATCGAAAAATATAACCTACCCGTTTATCCCGTCCTCATCAACATCCTTCCCCCCAGCCAAAACCCCAACATCCCTAACCAATACAGCGCCACTTTCAAAGGCTTACAAACCCGTCAAGATTACCGCGTCATCAACCTTTGGGAAATCGAAGCCCGTTTAGTTTTCGAGCAATCCCTCCTGACACTGATTCCCTTTGTCCCGATTCTGCAAGGAGGAAGCAGCGAAGCCACCGTCCGCGAAGCTGTCCGCGTCTTGAGGACAGACAGCCAACTGAGCGAGTTAGAAAACCTTTTGGCGTTTTTCGCAACCTTCGTGCTAGAAACAGAAGTAGTCCAGCAAATTATGAGGTGGGACATGGCTGTGTTAATGGAATCCCCTTGGTATCGTCAGATTGTCGAGGAAAGCGAGAAACGTGGAGAAGCCCGTGGTCGTCAAATCGGTTTGAGAGAGGGTTTATTGTTAACGATTGAAATGGCTTTAAAGCTACGGTTTGGGGAAGCGGGTTTAGCGTTAATGCCAGAGATTCGCCAAATTGAGGATATCAACCTTTTAGAGCGTCTGTGTGATGTGGTGGAAACCGTGGAGTCACCCCAAGCTTTTCGTCGCGTCTACCGCAATGAGTGAAATCTCCCTGCATTTGTGTGTCATATAGCAGTAAGCAGAATAGTTAGTAGGTGCTGATGACAATCTCAGGGTGTATCGCGATTGGGGCGATAACCATCCGGTTTAACCGTTGTTTCGTCCACCAGGGCTGCACTCAAATCCGCAGAGCGAGCGCGAAAACAGTTCGCTCCTTGGAGTTGCGCTCCTGTGAAAATCGCTTGTTGCAGATTAGCTTGTTGTAGCTGCGCTTTTGTCAGATTAGCATCTGTGAGATCGGCAAAACTGAGGTTAGCCCCGCGTAAATTCGCGCCTTGTAAATTTGTCCCCCTCAAGTTGGCATAACATAAATTTGCCCGCGATAAATTAGCACCACAAAGATTAGCCCCTGCTAAGTTAACCTGAAGCAATTTACTGTTGCTCAATTGCGCGCGATCGAGTTGCGTTTCGCAGAAATTCGCATTCGTTAAGTTGGCATAAGGAAGGTAAATTTCGCTTAAATTACTACGACTAAGATCGATTTCGGGTAATTGGGCTTCAAACAAATCCGCTTGACTTAAATCCACTCCTTGAAAAGTTCGTTTACCTTGGTTGTAATGGGTAAGTAAACTTTCCGCGCTTAGTCTGTACATTGGGTGGCTATTTCTTTCCTCACTGGTGCCGATCTGCCGAGCTTTTCTATGATCGAGCCAAAAGTCACCAAGTCGTAATATTTTTTGCGTTTTCTTAAGATTTGTAACTGAAAGGGTCTCGGTTCAGCCGGCGCTTTTTCCCAGAGCGAAGAAATCGTGTCAAGATGAGAATAGAGCAGCGTTGGGACTAAGCAGTAGCGAGTGACTATGGCAGATTTTCAAAGGGCGATCGCGAACCATTACCACACACGCACCAAGTACGATCCAGAAACTCTAGGCGCAAAAAGCCGGGGACTTGATTGGTCGAAACAACCCGAACCGTTCAAAGAATATAAAATTGGTACGGTGTACGACCTCAAGCCCTATATCGCCGAAGAAAAGCGTCTCGACCCCACCGCCGCAACCCGTCCTTGGCTGAGGCTGTCTCAGCTTTTACTGTGTAGTTACGGCATTACTGCCAAAATGGTATCGTTGTTCGGGCCGCCGTTGTATTTACGGGCTGCACCCTCGGCGGGAGGATTGTACCCGGCAGAATTATACTTGATTTCGCGCGGTACGCCCTTACTTCCTGCCGGATTGTATCACTACCAGCCCCAAACCCATGCCTTAATTCACTTCTGGGATAGTAGCGAGGCTTGGTCGGAGTTGCAAATGGCTTGTTTTGGCCATCCCAGTCTCGAACACACCGATCTCGCCTTGGTCTCAACCGCCATTTTTTACCGTTCTGCTTGGCGTTATGAAGACCGCGCCTATCGTCGCATTTTATTAGATACCGGGCATCTGCTGGGCAATATGGAGCTATCGAGCGCTGTAAATTCCTACCGCCCCCACCTCATCGGCGGTTTTCAGGATTTAGCCTTAAATAGCTTGTTGTATATTGACCCGGAAAAAGAAGGGGCGATCGCGGTAGCGGCTTTGAGCGACCTGGAAACCGATCCCAATCCGGTTCGCAAAGGCAGCACAGCCTTACCGTCTGGGGTTCACACCGATTATCCTCCCCTCGCAGACGGCGAACTCCTCGATTACTTTCATCAAGCCACCGAAATTCGCGAAGCTGAACCCCCCTCGTCGCCGGGTAAACTCACCAATGTCACCCCCATTGAAGATAAATATAACTTTCCTTTCTGTCTCAAAATCTCAATGAAAACCTCTCCTGTCCAACTCGGAGAAAATTTAGCTGACTTAGAAAAAACTATCCTCAAACGACGCTCGACCCGCGCTTACACCGGGGCAGAACTTTCCCTAGCAGAACTCAAAGCTTTGTTACACTTTACTTATCAGCCCCAAGATTACGAAACTCAAGGCTTAGACTCTCAGCCGGATTATTTCGATCTCAGCTTGCTTGAAACCTTTGTTGTGGTGTTGGGAATGGAAGGTTTAGAAGCGGGCTGTTATTACTACGCCCCCAACGCCCAAGAATTGCGGCAGATTCGCTTTAAAAACTTCCGTCGCGATGTGCATTATCTCTGTTTGGGTCAAGACTTAGGACGAGATGCGGGGGCTGTTATTTTCCATACTGCCGATCTCAATCAAGCGATCGCGAAATATGGCGATCGCGCCTACCGCTATCTCCATCTCGATGCCGGCCACCTCGGCCAACGCCTGAATTTAGCCGCCATTCACCTCAACCTCGGCGTAAGTGGCATTGGCGGCTTTTACGACGACCGCGTTAACGACGTTCTCGGCATTCCCGCCGACGAAGCTGTTATATACATCACAACCCTAGGTCGTCCCCGGCAAACAGCCAATTAACCGCAAACGAGTTTTACCGTAGGTTGGGTAGAAGGTCGTGAAACCCAACATATAGCAGCAAGCATAATGGTTAAGACATTTGAGGTGGGGTTTACCCTCACCCCAAACCCCTCTCCCAAATTGAGAGAGGGGCTTATTTTTTAAGACTTGATGGCGGTGTCCTAACTACTTTGACGGTTGCTATAACCTTGGCGATCGCCCCACAAAACCCCGGTTTTTCCAAAAAACCGGGGTTTTAAAGCGACTAAAACAATTTTTTTAAATTAAAAAAACTAAAATCCCATCGCCTGAGCCACCGCATCCGGGTCAGCTTTAATACCAGAGCGAACCTCGTTTTGGCTGTGTTGGATGGCGCAATCGGGGTCTTTGAGACCATTTCCGGTCAAGACACAAACCACCGTCGCTTCGCTCGGTACTTGGTCTTTGACTTTCAACAAGCCGGCCACCGAAGCCGCACTCGCCGGTTCGCAAAATACCCCTTCCTCACTGGCCAGCAAACGATAAGCGTTGAGAATTTCCTCGTCGGTAACGGGGTTAAATTCTCCTTGAGAAGCCTCCTTGACCGCCACCGCTTTTTGCCAGTTGGCCGGATTGCCAATGCGAATTGCCGTGGCCAGGGTCGTGGGATGAGAAATAATTTCTTGCTTAATCAAAGGCGCAGAACCCGCCGCTTGGAAACCCATCATGCGGGGCAAATTTTGACATTTCCCGGCTTGATGATACTCGCAAAAGCCCATCCAATAAGCGGTAATATTGCCCGCATTGCCCACGGGAATACAAAGCCAATCGGGGGCTTGGCCGAGGGTGTCTACCACTTCAAAGGCGGCGGTTTTTTGCCCTTCTAAGCGGTAGGGATTGACGGAGTTGACCAAGGTGACGGGATAGCGTTCGGCCAAGCCCCGCACCACCTTAAGACAGTCATCAAAGTTGCCATCAATGGCAATGACTTCTGCACCGTACAGCAAAGCTTGAGCCAGTTTCCCTAGGGCGACATAGCCATCGGGAATCGTCACGAAAGCTCGCATCCCGGCGCGTCTGGCATAGGCGGCGGCGGCGGCTGAGGTATTCCCCGTACTGGCACAAATGGCGGCTTTCGCGCCAGCTTCCTTGGCTTTGGACATGGCCATGGTCATGCCTCGGTCTTTGAAGCTCCCTGTCGGGTTTAAGCCGTCATATTTTACCCAAACCTTGACACCGCGACCAATTTGTGCTGATATCGCGGGGGCGGGGATCAAGGGGGTATTGCCTTCTAAAAGGGTTACCACGGGGGTTGCGTCGCTCACGGGCAGAAAATCACGATAGGCTTCGATTAATCCCGGCCAGTTTGTGGAATAGCGGGAGGTAAAGCGAGCAGTAGATTCAGATTTTCTCGGAAGATTTAAAACCACAATTTCGATTGAAATGATGAATTATGAATTATGAACGATGAATAGACAGATCGACAAGCAATTTGGCGAGACTATTCACCGTTGCTTAGATTCCATCAATCCCAACGGGGCTTATTTCGAGACGTTTTTTGACAGTTTACGATTGCTCCGGGGGGCGCGATCGCCACGGAATTTTTTCTGGGGCTTCCGTTTGCTGGACTTGATCGGCTTGTTAATATCAACGTCAGGAACTTCCCAGTCTCCTTGCATCCAGTTGGGGCAAGACTGATCGTACACCATTTGCAGGGCCGCGGCCGCGATCGCGTGGGGATCGTATTCTTCGCTGAGTTCTTTCACTGTAGACAAGAAAGAAGCCATGCGTTCCCCGGCTAAGGTTTCTTTCACCTGACGCTGGAGTTTTTCGAGACGATGGGCCTCGACTTGAGCGCGACTGGGGATTTGGGAAATCTCAAACTGCTGACCCACGCGCCGTTCGATGCGCCGCATCAAATGGCGATCCATCGGTTGAATCAGGGAAAGGGCGGTTCCGGTTTTGCCGGCCCGGCCGGTGCGACCAATCCGGTGAATATAGGTTTCGGCGTTGTCGGGGAGGTCGAAGTTAATCACATGGCTGAGGTCTTCGACATCCAAGCCGCGAGCGGCGATATCGGTCGCCACCACTAAGCGGACTTGACCGTCCCGGAAGCGATGCACGAGGCGTTCTCGTTGACTTTGGCTGAGGTCGCCGTGATACTCATCGACACTGTGACCGGAGGCTTGTAGGCGACTGGTGATTTCTCCGGCAGAGCGTTTGGTGCGGACGAAAATAATCGCGGCTTCCGGGTCTTCGAGTTCGAGAATCGGCATCAAGGCTTTGATTTTTGTCCAACTGCGCGGCACACCATAGACTTTTTGGTCGATGCGGGTGGGGGTGGAGTTGGCTTGTTTGACGCTGATGGTGACCGGATTCCGCAAGAAGGTGTCAATCAGGTTGCGAATTTCTGCGGGCATGGTCGCCGAGAAACAAGCAGTGCTGCGCTCGCGGGGGGTTTGCCGCAGAATTTTCTTCACGTCGTCGATAAAGCCCATACTGAGCATTTCGTCGGCTTCATCAAGGACGGCCCAAGTTAAATTGGTTAAGTCTAATTCTTTGCGGTCGAGGAGGTCAATAACGCGACCGGGGGTTCCCACAACGATTTGTACGCCGCGACGCAAACTGCGAATTTGACGCTCTAGGGATTGACCGCCGCAAATGGTTAAAACTTTCAAACGGCGATCGCCGGCAAAGTCTGTGACGGCTTGGGCCACTTGTTGTGCGAGTTCGCGGGTGGGGGTGAGGATCAGGGCTTGGACGGTGCCGCGATCGCGGTCAATGCGATCGAGTAATGGTAAAGAATATGCGGCGGTTTTACCCGTACCCGTTTGCGATTGACCCACTACATCTTGACCGGAGAGTAGGTGGGGAATCGCTTGGGTCTGGATTTCAGTCGGAATTTCAAAGCCGAGGCGCTCTAGTTGTTCGAGGCGGGCTTCGGAAAGACCTAAGCTGTTAAACGTAATAGTCATAGAAAATTTAGCGTTCGTTTTGTTTAGTTTAAGAAATGTTAACTGATTTAAGGAAATCAGTTGGGATACAGATGACCACAGCCATCCCCTGGTTGGGGACAGTGGCGATCGCTACCCCTTTTGGGACTCGACATCAAGCCCAATTCATTGCCTTTGCTGTCGAGCCATCGCTTTGGGTTGGGAATTTTAGCCCCAATCCCCCCTTCGCGAGGTTTCGGCCACAATGCCTTCCAAGTCATAAATATCCGCGTCTGTGATTGTCACTGGGACAATTTCACCTAAGCTGGCTTCGCCTTGGACATAAACCCAGCCGTCTACTTCGGGGGATGACGCGGGCGATCGCCCAATGAATTCTCCTGTGGTCGGATTTTCTTGTTCAATCAAAACGGGTACCGTTTTGCCAATTTCAGCTTGATTTTTACGCAGCGAAATCGGCTGTTGGATTTGCATTAAGACATCCCGACGGGCTTCGGCCACTTCAGGCGGAACAGTATTGGGCAGAGTGTAAGCTGGGGTTCCTTCTTCTGGGGAGAAGGTAAACACACCAACTCGATCGAACTTGTGACGCTGGACAAACTGCCGTAAATGCTCAAAGTGTTCCTCGGTTTCACCTGGGAAGCCTACAATAAAAGTCGTTCGCAAAACGGCATTCGGCAACGCGGCCTTAATCTTCTCGATGATATCATCATTAACGCGTCCTTGCCAGGGACGGTTCATGGCCCTCAAGATTTCTGGATGGGAGTGTTGTAGGGGTAAATCCAGATACGGCAAGACGTTGGGGGTTTCTTGAATGGCGGTAATCACTTCTGAAGTTAACCCAGTCGGATAGGCATAGTGCATCCGAATCCAAGGGACATCCACTTTTCCTAGAGCTTGTAACAACTCGGCTAACATGGGTTTGCCATAAATGTCTTTGCCGTAGTTGGTGGTAATTTGGGAAATCAGAATTAATTCTTTTACCCCTTGAGAAGCAAGTTCGGTGGCTTCGGCGACAATCGACTCAATGGAGCGCGATCGCTGATTGCCCCGCAAATGGGGAATAATACAAAACGCGCAGCGATAATCGCAGCCTTCTGCCACGCGCAAATAAGCAACCGCTTCGGTGGTGGTGCGATAGCGGGGGACGGTTTCATCGGCAATGTAGGTCGGTTCGGGGGAAATTTCTTTGACAATTTCCCCTTGTTCGACGCGCTCGATCGTATCGACAATTTTATGATAATCGCTGCTCCCCAAGAGGGCGACAGCTTCGGGGAGTTCTTCGAGTAATTCTTCTTGAAAATGTTGGGCCATACAGCCCGTAATGACGATTTTCTTATCGGCTTCGGCGAGTTCGACTAGGGTTCTCACCGACTCTTCTCGGGCCGCTTGAATAAAACTACAAGTGTTAACAATAACGTAATCGGCCAGTTCTTCGTTGGTATCGACATCATAGCCCGCTTGCACCAGCAAGCCGAGCATGTGTTCGGAGTCAACGCGGTTTTTTTCGCAGCCTAAATGAGACAGTGCAATTGTTGGCTTGTTGCCCATGCAGTTAATAAATGTAGGGGGAAACTAGAGTTGACAAAAATTTGATATTTGGATGACTTAGCGCGATCGCCCCAAGCCAGCTTAAAATAGTTGGGGGCAATTTAACACGCAACTCGTCCTTTATTGTAAAAGACATTGATTTATCGTGGGCGTGTCCCAACCCTCAAAAATTCTAAATTTCTGGAAAATCTCCCCAGAAGGGATCGGAAATTGAGCGGTGCCAGGGGCATTTTTTCCTTTTGTCCCCATCAATCCGCTAAAATTTTCAACAGCCGACTCTGGGTTACTGCCATTTTCAGTTGTTATTGACTGCTTAACTTCAATTAAGACTTCGTGGATTTAACACAAATTTTCCCAACTCCTAATCCGATTATTGGCGTGGTTCACCTTTTGCCCTTGCCGAGTTCGCCTCGTTGGGGCGGCAATCTCAAAGCGGTTATCGATCGCGCCGAACAAGAAGCCACGGCTTTGGCCGCCGGGGGCGTGGATGGCATTATCGTGGAAAATTTTTTTGATGCGCCCTTTGCCAAAAAGCAAGTCGATCCGGCGGTTATTAGTGCCATGACCCTGATCGTACAGCGTTTGATGAATTTGGTGATGTTACCGGTGGGGATCAACGTTCTCCGGAATGATGCCCAAAGCGCCGTGGCGATCGCTACTTGCGTCCAAGCTCAATTTATCCGCGTCAACGTCCTGACAGGAGTCATGGCCACCGACCAAGGCTTGATTGAAGGCGAAGCCCACCAATTATTACGCTATCGTCGCGAATTGGGCAGCGATACCGCCATTTTCGCCGATGTTTTAGTCAAACACGCTCGTCCTTTAGGAACCCCGAATTTAACCACCGCCGTCCAAGAAACCATCGAACGGGGTTTAGCCGATGGGGTGATTTTATCGGGCTGGGCCACCGGCAGTCCACCGAGTTTAGAAGATTTAGAATTAGCCTCAGCCGCCGCCGGAGATACCCCGGTTTTCATTGGCAGTGGGGCCAATGATGAAAATATTGCCCGGTTATTACAAGCCGCCGATGGCGCAATTGTGGCGAGTTCCCTCAAACGTCACGGCAAGATTACCGAACCCATCGATCCGATTCGGGTGCAAGCTTTTATTGAAGCTGCCCGCCAAAATCCCCCTTTTTTAGCTGAAAATCCGGCAGTGAAGTCGATGAAGATTGCGCCTTAGTGTTTGGGGCAGCTTTTTTCAGTTATCAGTCAACAGTCATCAGTCATCAGTGTTTTGGGCAGTGGGCAGTGGGCTTGTAGGGGCGCTCTTTTCCCCGCCCAATAACCAATAACCAAT
>JBKHDX010000200.1:0-8884 GCA_046541115.1 Spirulinaceae cyanobacterium
GGCTAGTGGTGAAGCTGCTCCGGTTGCTTTAACTGCTCCTGCCATCAACGGTTAAGTTCTGAGTTAAGTTTTCCAAAAACTTAGACTAAAAATAAAAAAGCACTCTCCTTCGGGGGGTGCTTTTTTAATGGGGATTTTGATTGTATGGCGTTACAACACCCCCATTAAAACATTGCGTAGTGCTGCGACTATAGCCGCAATCGTAACGTTGTGAGAAGTTTTCTCGATCTTAAAACCTTAATTCTGTAACATTAAATACAGAAATTTCAGGAAAGATTATGCATTCACTTCATATTGCTCAATTCACTCCCATCACCGCCCCAACTTTAAAAGCCGGGTCTTGGGTACGCTTATACGACCCGATCGCCCCTTACAGTGATGATGATGAAGCCTTGTTACTCTGTCCGGCTTCCCCCACCACTTGGGTCACTTGGATTCCAGGTCATGGGGAAGCAACCTTATCCATCGAGCAGTTTAAGCTTTAAAATCAACGTCTTGGGGCAAAACAACGCGCAATTTAGATTTTTGCCAATGAATTGAAATTAATTCAACCAAAATCAATCCACCTATTTCCGTGAAATTACGTTATACCAATAAGAACGAAGCGACTTATTATTTTCTCCTTCGAGGAGCGATCGAACATTAATGCTGCTTTCTTTGCGGATTCAGAATTTTGCCCTGATTGACCATTTAGAAGGGGAATTTGGGCCGGGTTTAAACGTCCTGACTGGCGAAACTGGGGCGGGGAAATCGATTATTCTCGATGCCATTGATTTAGCTTTGGGGGGTAAAGCCAGCATTCGGGTATTACGCGCTCAAAGCGATCGCGGCCTGGTAGAAGCCACATTTAGCTTGACTCCAGAAATTAAAGATTGGCTGAAATCTCAAGAAATCGAGTTACTTGACGATAATACCGTAGTTTGTAGTCGCGAACTTAAGCTTTCTTCAGGAAACTTGCGTTCTCGCGCTCGCATTAACGGGGTATTGGTTAATCGTAAAATTATAAACCAACTGCGCGATCGCCTTGTCGAAATTGCAGCCCAAGGTCAAACGGTACAACTGACTCAGCCCCAAATTCAACGGGAGTTACTCGATACTTATGGCGGAGCTGCCCTACTGCAACAGCGCGAGCGCGTGGTGCAAGTGTATCAGACGTGGAAGCAAGCGGCAGAAGAACTAGAAAATCGCCGTCAAACTGAAAAAGAACGACTACAGCGTCAAGATTGGCTACAATATCAAATCAAAGAACTCGAAGAAGCAAATCTCGACGATCCCGAAGAAATGAACGAGTTAGCGCAAACCCGCGATCGCCTCGCTCATGTGGTCGAACTTCAGCAATTGAGTTACCAACTTTATCAAGTTTTGTATCAAAATGATACCGAAGCCTCCGCTTGTACTGACTTATTGGCCCAAGCCGAATCGACGCTGATCGAAATGGTACAGTACGACAGCAGCCTCGAAAGCGTCCTCGATATGGTGAAAGCGGCGTTAAACCAAGTGGTTGAAGCCGGACAACAAATTAATAGTTATGGGGATAATCTCGAATCTGACCCCGAAGAATTGGCCCGAGTTGAAGAACGCTATCGCCTCCTCAAACAAATTTGTCGCAAATACGGCCCCGATCTCCCCGACGCGATCGCCTATCGGAACGAACTCCAAACCGAACTCGATGACCTCACCGACAGCAGCCAATCGATTGAAGAACTCGAAAAAACTTATCAAGCTTGCGAGAAAATCCTGATTGCGACCAACGCCGAACTCACACAACATCGCCAAAAAGCCGCCCTACAACTACAACAACATCTGATTGCCCAACTCAAACCCCTAGCAATGGAAAAAGTGAAATTTGAATGTCGCATTACCCCTTGTACGCCCAGTAGTACCGGGGGCGATCGCGTCGAATTTTATTTTAGCCCCAACCCTGGCGAAGCCCTAACTCCCTTGAGCGAAACCGCTTCAGGGGGGGAAATGAGCCGTTTTTTACTGGCCCTTAAAGCTTGTTTTACCCAAAGCGATCGCACCGCCCGCACCCTGATTTTCGATGAAATTGATGTGGGCGTATCCGGGAAAGTGGCCAGCGCGATCGCTCTCAAACTGCATCAACTCAGCCAAAATCATCAAGTGCTATGTGTCACCCACCAACCCTTGGTTGCAGCCATGGCTGATGTTCATTTTCATGTCAATAAACAAACCATTGATGAAGCTTTATTAACATCAAATAAAGAAAATCGTCTTAAAATAGGGGAAGAATTGGATTCAACCCCTCGTACTGTTGTGCGAATTACTTGTCTCGATCGGCATCACAAACGCCGAGAAGAACTAGCACAACTTGCAGGCGGTCACTCTGCCGAAGACGCGATCGCCTTTGCCGAATCCTTGTTAACCCAAGCGGCGGCTCGCCGAGAAAAGTCAACAAACATTAACATTCATTAAAATGTTGCCGTTTGGTCGGCTTGACAAGCTTAAGTACACTGAGAGATAGTTTCCTCAAGTGTCATTGGGTAACATAAGCTTGAGGACAAGATTGGTAAAATCCCCTCAGTAATTCAAAAACGCACCCGAAGCAACTCCTTTGAAGAGATATGACTGCTGCATCTCCTGAACCGACTGTCATCAATCACGCCGGGCAAACCATAGATGTGACTCCAGCAGGTGAAGAAGAAAATGGCGCGACTGCACCCCATGCTTCGTCAAGTTCTCTTGTCACCACTAACGGCACATTTTCCAACTTCCTGGCCCCCCTAAGTCAAGATACCTTCAAAGAAGTTGTCAACGACGTTGAAAATAAACTTCAGGTGGTCAATCAAACCCTGTCGATGTTGGATAACATCCTCGACTCCCAAGGATTTGATGCCATCCTCGATGAAATGTTGCGGTCGATCACCCTCAAAACCGGGGAACTCCTCAACGCCGATCGCACTACCATTTACCTCCTCGACGACGACCAAGACGAACTCTGGTCAATTGTCGCGAAAGGAGACGACGGCAAACCCATCGAAATCCGCATTCCCGTCGGTCAAGGGATTGCCGGAGAAGTCGCCCAATTCCGGCAGGTTGTTAATATTCCCTTTGATTTTTACGACGACCCGCGATCGACCGCCGCCAAAAAATTCGACGAAAAAAACCATTACCGTACCTACACCATGTTGGCGTTACCCCTCCTCAATGAAGGAGGGGAGCTAGTCGCCGTGGTGCAACTGATTAACAAACTCCAGACCAACCACAACCCCGAAGTCAGTCTCGATCAAAAAATCTCCCATACCGGCTTTACCAACGAAGATATTACCCTGTTCGAGGAATTTGCCCCCTCAATTCGCCTCATCCTCGAATCGTCTCGTTCCTTCTACAAAGCCACTCAACGGCAACGCGCCGCCAACGCCTTAATCGAAGCCACCAACTCCCTGAGTAAAGGGA
This sequence comes from Spirulinaceae cyanobacterium, assembly GCA_046541115.1. Classification (GTDB taxonomy): domain Bacteria; phylum Cyanobacteriota; class Cyanobacteriia; order Cyanobacteriales; family Spirulinaceae; genus Jaaginema. Next base: position 3,415 of record JBKHDX010000200.1, read on the forward strand.
ACCTCGACCTCGATGCCACCCTCGCCACGGTGATGGATGCGGCGAAAAAACTGATGAACGCCGATCGGAGTACCCTGTGGCTGCTCAACGACGATCGCACCGAATTGTGGACAAAAATTCCTCTGCCCGACGGTAACGCCTTGAACTTAACCTGTCCCGTGGGAGTAGGTTTTGCCGGACGGGTCGCCGAAACCAGCGAAATTCTCAACATTCCTTTTGATGCCTACGAACACCAAGACGGGGAAAACGCCAAGAAAACCGACGAAAAAACCCGTTATCGCACTTGTAGCTTGTTGTGTATGCCCGTCTTTAACTCAGACGGCGAATTGATCGGCGTAACCCAACTGGTTAACAAAGTCAAGCAAGGCAACCACCCCCCTTACGATACCGCCAATTGGCCCGAACCGCCCGAATGTTGGAAAGCCAGCTTTAAGCGCAGCGACCAAGAATTTATGAAGGCGTTTAACATTCAAGCCGGGGTCGCTTTGCAAAACGCCAAACTCTTTAACCAAGTCAAGCAGCAAGAACAAATGCAGCGAGACATTCTGCGAAGCTTGACCAACGGAGTTATTTCAACCAACTCCCACGGCGTGATTATCGCTGCCAACGATCGCGCCCGCAATTTATTAGGCTTTGGTGTCGATGACCCCCTCGAAGGCAAATTCATGAGTTCTTTGGTGGAAATCAAAACCAAAGAAACCACTGACGCTGCCCAAAAAGGGGAATTCTCCGAATGGTTTTCCCGGGCCCTCGAAGCCAAAGATGGCAAAGACCGAGAACAATATTATCCCGACCGTCCCTTAGTTTCGGCCGCGGGCGAGGAACACAGCGTTAACCTCTCGATCAACTCCATTTGCGACCCCGACGACATCAGTAAAGTTAACGGCGTGTTGGTGGTCATGGACGACATCAGCGACGAAAAACGACTCAAGAGTACCATGTACCGTTACATGAACCAAGAGTTAGCCGAACAGTTGCTCAGTGGCGACGAAATTCGCATGGGCGGGGACGAAAAAGAAGTTTCCGTGTTATTCTCCGATATTCGCAGTTACACCACCTTAACGGAAAAAATGAAGCCCGAAGAAGTGGTGAGCTTACTGAATGAATATTTCGAGAGTATGGTTGAAGCGATTTTCAACCATAAAGGCATTCTGGATAAATATATCGGGGATGCAATTATGGCAGTTTTTGGTACGCCTCTGCCCCTTCCCAATCATGCCTGGGCTTCGGTACAAAGTGCGTTAGAAATGCGTTATCGTCTTGCCGAATTTAACGAGCATCGGGTGGCAACAGGGGAAATGCCCATTCGCATTGGTATTGGGATCAACTCCGGCCGAGTCGTCAGTGGTAATATTGGTTCGAGTAAGCGCATGGAGTTTACCGCCATTGGTGACGGTGTAAACTTGAGTTCTCGTTTAGAAGGAGCGAGTAAGCAATACGGCTGCGATATTGTGGTGAGTGAAGACACCTTCCGACAGTGCCAAGACCATGTTTTGGTACGGGAGTTAGACTGCATCCGCGTGAAAGGTCGCACGCAACCTGTGGGCGTGTACGAGTTGGTCGAGAAAAAAGACGCACAACTTCCTTCTACTCATTACCAAATCCTAGAGTTATATAATCGCGGACGAGGGTGCTATCTTCGCAAGCATTTTGCCAAAGCGTTGTCTTATTTCTCGACGATTTTAAATATTAATCCTTTTGACAAAGCCGCGCGACTGCACATCCAACGCTGTCAGTATTTCCTCATGAATCCCCCTCCGGCAGAATGGGATGGGGTGTGGACGATGACGACGAAATAGAGGCAGTGATCAGTGACCAGTGACCAGTGACCAGTGACCAGTCATCAGTTTTGGGCAGTAGGCAGTAGGCAGTGGGGAAATTACCAATTACCAATTACCAATTAGGGGATTTGGGAAACCAATAACCAATAACCCATAACAGCGTCAGCTTCTAACCGACTCGAAACCGCCTGTAGGAATGGAAGCAATGAGTTGGCGGGTGTAGTCGGTTTGGGGATTGCGGTAAATGGCGTTGGCGGAACCAATTTCTTCGATGCGGCCTTTGTTCATAACCATGATGCGATCGCTCATAAATTTAACGACGCTGAGATCGTGGGAAATAAAGATATAAGTTAAGCCAAACTCGGCTTGTAACTCTTTGAGGAGGTTTAACACCTGGGCTTGAACCGATACATCCAACGCCGACACTGACTCATCGCAGATAATAAATTTAGGATTAAGGGCGAGGGCGCGGGCAATACAAACGCGCTGACGCTGACCCCCGGAAAACTCGTGGGGATAGCGTTTCATCAAAGCAGGAGATAAGCCCACCCGTTCGAGGAGATAAGCGGCGCGATCGCGTCGTTTTTTGGGGCTTGCACCCACCTTATGAATGTTTAATGGCTCCAGGATCGTTTGACCGATAGTAAGGCGCGGATCGAGGGAATTATAGGGGTTCTGGAAAACAATCTGCACCTGTCGCCGCAGTTGCCGCAAGCGCTTTCCTTTCAAATCGGTAATATCTTCCCCGCCGAAATAAATACTGCCGCTTAAACTGGGAGTCAGGCGCAATAATGTCCGCGCGAGGGTGGATTTACCGCAACCGGATTCCCCGACTAAACCCAGAGTTTCCCCTTCGTACACCTCAAAGGAAATGTTATTCACCGCCATAAAATAGCGCTTCGTGCGACCAAAAACCCCTTGCATGGGGAAACCCACCCGCAACTTATCCACCCGCAGCAACAGCCCATCAGCGTTGTTAATTTTTTCGGCGGAAGGTTCAATCTCTAAGTTGAAATTTCGTTCGGTGGGAGGTTTTTCGCGAATTACCATTTCCCCGTCAGCATTGCTGCTCACTTCCATATAATCGGAGATGATCGGCAGTAGATCGGGATTGTTGTCAAGACGGGGCCGACAAGCGAGTAGTCCTTTGGTGTAGGGATGTTGGGGATTGGCAAAAAGGCGATCGCGCAGGGCCGTTTCGACGATTTTGCCTTTGTACATTACTGCCACATCGTCGGCAATTTCGGCAATTACCCCCAAATCGTGGGTAATGAAAATCAGCGACATCGATCGCGCCGCACACAACTCTCGCAATAATTCTAAAATGGTGGCCTGTACCGTCACATCAAGGGCGGTGGTGGGTTCATCGGCGATTAATACCGTGGGATTACAAGAAATTGCCATAGCAATCATCACCCTTTGTAACTGTCCCCCAGAAAGTTGATGGGGATAGCGCTTGAGGATGGCTTTTTTGCGTTGATTGAGGTCGCGGGGACGAATATTTTGGCCGGGATTTTCGGCTTGTAGTTGTTCGTAGAGTTGCTCGTCGCTGGCTAAAAGTTTAACCTCTTGTAACGACGCGATCGCCTTGCGCCGGGCTTCTTCGGCGGAAACTTTTTGATGCAGGCGAATGGCCTCGGTGAGTTGAAAGCCAATGGTATAAACTGGATTGAGCGAACTCATGGGTTCTTGGAAAATCATCGCCACTTGACCCCCGCGAAACAAGCGTCTTTCGTCCTCAGACATTTGCAGCAAATTCACTGGGGATTGTCCGGTTTCGGGTCTAAACCAAATTTCCCCCTGAATCCGCCCTGTTGGCGGTAAAAGTCCCATAATTGCTAAAGAAGTGACGGATTTCCCCGATCCAGACTCCCCCACAATCCCTAGGGTCTTGCCGCGTTCGAGTTCGATGTTAATATGGTCAACGGCAACAGTCTTTTTCTCATCTGTGACAAACTGAACTTGTAAATCGCGAATGTCGAGAACGGTGTCACTCATAGCCTTGTTTATGGAAAAGTTAAATTGATTTTACCGAATTGATGTGAAAGTTAGGAACGAACCCGATCCTGGTTTCGGCATGGATTGGCTCTACTTTTAAAGTTAATAGAATTGCTGCCTCAAAAACAGTACAAAATTATCCATTTGCAGCATTGACTCAAGTTATATGACTATTATTCTCATGGGCGTATCGGGGTCGGGAAAGACGACTATTGGCCGCTTACTTGCCCAAAAAATGGAGGGAGTTTTTCAAGATGCGGATTGGTTTCACCCTTCTAGAAATATTGAGAAAATGAGTCAGGGGGAACCTTTGACCGATCGCGATCGCGAGCCTTGGTTGGATATTTTAGGGAATGCGATTCAACATTGGAATCAAGAGAAAATACCTTATATCCTGGCTTGTTCGGCACTCAAACAAAAATATCGCGATCGCCTACAACAAGATAACGAAGGGGTAACTTGGGTTTATCTCAAGGGTTCAAAATCTCTAATTTTGCAACGAACCAGAGAGCGCACCGATCATTTTATGCCTTCTTCCCTCTTGGATAGTCAATTTACCACCCTCGAAGAACCCCAAAATGCCCTGATTGTGAGTATTGATTCTTCTCCTGATGCGATCGCGTCAGCAATTTGCGAGGGTTTATCCTAGATTTGAGAATCAGATACAGAATTGATTTGAAGTGCGATCGCTGCTTTACCGCAAAATCTATCAGTTTCAAGCAATAAAGCACCATGAAAGCTGTTTTGATGACCACACCGGGCAATCCCGAAGTCTTGCAACTGCAAGCCCCCCCGGAACCCACGATTCAAACTCCTACCCAAATCCTGATTAAAATTAAAGCGGCGGGAATCAACCCCATCGACACGAAACTCCGCCGTCGCGGTACATTTTATCCCGACCAAATGCCCGCCATTTTAGGCTGTGATGGGGCGGGAATTGTCGAAGCTGTGGGGTCTGAAGTCACGAAATTTAAACCCGGCGATGAAGTGTATTATTGTTGGGGCGGGTTGGGTTTAAATGCCACGGGAAACTACGCCGAATACGCTGTCATCGAAGAAATCAGCGTTGCTCCCAAACCGCGATCGCTTTCTTTTGCCGAAGCCGCCGCCGCCCCCCTCGTCCTCATCACCGCTTGGGAAGCCCTTTTTGACCGCGGCCGCCTCGAAGCCGGGCAGAACGTCCTTATTCACGCCGGAGCGGGCGGTGTGGGTCACGTTGCCATTCAACTGGCCAAGCTCAAAGGCGCAAATGTAAGTACCACTGTCAGTACTCCCGATAAAGAGCGCTTGGTGCGGCAATTGGGCGCAGATTACCCGATTTTGTATAAACAAACCAATTTTGTCCCAGCTATCTACGACTGGACAGAAGGCCATGGCGTAGATTTAGCGTTTGATACCGTTGGCGGTAAAACCTTTTTTGATACCTTTGCTGCCATTCGCACTTATGGCGATATTGTCACCCTACTGCAACCGGATACTGCGAAAGGTAACCTCAAAGAAGCTCGCGATCGCAATCTCCGGATTGGTTTGGAATTGATGTTAACGCCGATTTTGAAAGATATCCCAGCCGGATTAGCCCATCAAGCGGACATCTTGCGACAATGCAGCGAATGGTTTGATGCCGGAAAACTCACCATTCACCTCAGCCAAACTTATCCCCTCGAAGAAGCTGTCGCGGCTCATCGTGCAGT